>NZ_JPKW01000003.1:0-261536 GCF_001887735.1 Paracoccus sp. SM22M-07 | reverse complement strand
CCACAAGACCTATCCCTGTCTGCCGAGAGGGTTGCGGGTGGACCGGCACAACCAGGTCTGGTGCCGGGACATCACCTATCTGCCGATGCGGCGTGGCCTTTCCCTATCTGGTGGCCAGTTTGGACCGGTTCACGCGCAAGGTGCTGGCCTGGCGCATCTCGAACACGCCGGAAGCCGAGTTCTGCAAGCGGCCCTGAACCAGGCCATCCATAGGTTCGGCCCGCCCGAGATCATGAACACCGACCAGGACAGCCGGTCCACGTCCTTCACCAGGACGGACCGACTTCGCAAATCAGGGGTGCGAATGTCGATGGATGGGAAAGGCGTTCGCAGGCTCACCCTCGACACCATCTTCATCGAGAGGCTGTGGCGGAGCCTGAAATACGAATGCGTTGACTTGCATGCCTGGGAGACCGGATCGGAGACGAAAGCGGCCATCAGGCCATGGATGACCTTCTACAATCACCAGCGCCCTCACTCAGCCCTCGGCGCCAAGCCACCGGCGCTGGTCCATTGGCAGCGAAATGATCTCAACCAACCCGATCAGCAGGTGCAGCGAGTGGCTTAGATTACGCCAGATCCCGTCCAAGAGATGGCGAGTGGCTCAGTCCGTACTAGCGAAGCAATTCGCATGTAGGCTGTGACAAGCGGACACTGCAGACTGGGCTCGTCTGGATTCTTAATAATCCGTATTATGTATCATGCCGACATCTTGAAATTGTAGTAGCGTTTCTATCCGGCCTTGCAGCTCCCGATGCCAACGCGCATGCTGAAGGCAATCGAACTCCGTAAGGAGTATGATAGCAGTCTCGATCTCGGAATGTGATTACAATGTTTCAATATGTGATTTTAGCTTGGTGTCACAGGAAGAAAGCTTAGAATGCTGAAGGATATCGTCGGGGCCAAGGCCGTGCTGGCGACGTTTACGGCCGATTATCGTTCCTTCGTCCGTCCGAACCTTAGGCAGTTCAACCTTTTCACTAGTGAGACAAATCCTAGGTATCTCGGCAACCACCCCATGTGCAGTGACACGTCGGCGCGACATGCCATGCCCTCAACCGATTGCGGCGGGCTTTATGAGACCCATCATGCCGGTTGGGCCGCGGTAACAACCCAGGCATCCCTAGACTGCTCGTACACATGGAAGACAATATGACGATGAACACGCCCTGCCCGATTATCTTCGACCTGGACGGCACACTGATCGACAGCGCCCCGGACATCCACGGTTGTGCTAACAAGGTTCTTGACCAGTTCGCGCTGCCCTCGTTGACACTGCCGCAAGTTCGCAGCTTCGTCGGGGGTGGTGTCGATATCCTTTGGACCCGTATTATCGCCGCGCAGGATATTGACCCCGTTCAAAAGCCGGCTCTGGTTGCGGCTTTCATGCAGCGTTACGAGCATGCCCATGACCTCACCCGAATGTATCCCGGCGTGCAACAGGCCTTGGAGCGGCTTTCGGACAATGGACATCCGCTCGGCATCTGCACGAACAAGCCGCTTCATGCCACGCACAGCGTCCTGCGCCATTTCGGGCTGGATCGCATGATGCGGACGGTCGTCGGAGGAGATTCTTTACCGCAGAAAAAGCCCGATCCCGCGCCGTTGCGGCTGGCCATGAGCCAGATGGGCGTCACGTCCACAGATCCCGACGCGATCTTTGTGGGCGACAGCGAATTTGACGCCGAATGTGCAGCGGCGGTGCCGGTTCCTTTCCTCCTCTACACCGAAGGCTATCGAAAAAGCCCCGCGAAGGATTTGCCGCATCGCGACATGTTCGATCGATTTGAGGATCTGCCAGGATTGGTCCTGTCGGTGGCCAACGCCTGAAATCCGTGCAGATCGT
Source organism: Paracoccus sp. SM22M-07 (assembly GCF_001887735.1). Taxonomy (NCBI): domain Bacteria; kingdom Pseudomonadati; phylum Pseudomonadota; class Alphaproteobacteria; order Rhodobacterales; family Paracoccaceae; genus Paracoccus; species Paracoccus sp. SM22M-07. Next base: position 259,690 of record NZ_JPKW01000003.1, on the reverse strand, counting down.
TGTCGGCGGGACCGCTTCAGGGGCATGGGCTTGACAACACGGTGCAAAAGTCGGCAGTTCCGGGGGTGAACTTGTGTCTTGAAAGGGCCCCGCCATGGATCTGCGTCAGCTGAGCGCCACTCTTGCCGTTTCGCCTCAGATCCTGCCCGAGGATGTTCCGGCGCTTGCCGAAGCCGGCTTCAAGGTTCTCGTCAACAACCGTCCCGATGATGAGGTCGGGCCCGATCTGGACCATGATGTGATGGCCAAGGCCGCCGCCGATGCCGGCATGGGCTATCGCTACCTGCCCTTTCATCCCGGACAGGTGACGCCGCAGCTAATCTCCGATTTTGCCGCAGCGACGGCAGGCCAAGGTCCGGTCATCGCGTATTGTCGCTCGGGGAACCGTTGCAGCGTGCTTTGGGCGCTGACCCAGGCAGGCAAAATGCCCGAAGATGACATCATCCAGACCGCGGAAAAGGCCGGTTACGACCTTGACGGCATCCGGCCCCTGATCGCCTCCCTGGCCAGCCGCAAGGGCTGAAAAGCCCCTGCCCTGCGATCTCTTTTCAGGCCGGGACGTCCAGCGCGCGCTTGACGTTTGCGGTCCACCCCAACAGGTGCAGATCGCCCGCGATGATGGCCGGCCGCTTCATCACGCTTGGCTTATCGCCCATCATCTCGACAGGATCGGCAGTACGTTCGTCCTCGGACATGCCACGCCATGTCAGGCTGGCCCGGTTGATGATCTTGTCGCCGAATTGCGCAACCAGATCCGCGCGTTCAGCGCCTGACAACGGCTGCTGCTGAACGTCGTGAAACGCGACCGTCCAGCCGTGTTCCTCCAGCTGAGCCTTGGCATTCTTACAGGTCGAACATTTTGCAAGACCAAGTATTTTCAATGACTTGTTCATAGGATGCCGCCTCAGATCAGGGGAACGAAAGGCACTCCGCAGGCGGTCAGCGCCAGCAGAGAAGCAAGGGACAGGATGATGCGCATGTGATGTCCTTGGGGTAATGTCTTCACAAGGTTATGAAACGCGGCCCATCCGTCATCAAGTCACAAATCACCTGATCCCTCATGGTGAAGCCTGCGACGGATGCGCCCCATCGCCAGCCAGACCAGCAGAACGGTCAGTGGCGTGATGACTGCCACCAGATGGGATTTCGGAGCATTCATCATGGCAGCCACAGGTTCCAGCGCATGTCCCAGCAGGCCGACGGCGTAATAGCTGATTGCTACGACCGACAGGCCTTCGACCGTATGCTGCAGCCGCAATTGCAGGTCGGCGCGGCGGTCCATGCGGGTCATGATGTTCTGGTTCTGCGCGCTGCGTTCGACATCGACGCGGGTCCGCAGCAGTTCGGCGGCGCGCGCCGCCCGTTCCATCATCTTGCCCAAGCGCAATTCGACCGATTTCGTGGTGCGCATGGCAGGCTGATAACGACGACGCATGAATTCCGTCATCATCTGGCGGTCCATGAAACGCGTTTCGCGCAGCGCCTCGATCCGGTCGCTGACGATCGCCTCATAAGCCGATGTCGCGCCGAAACGAAAGGAATGCTGCACCGCCTCGGCCTCCAGCTGGGTCGAGACCGACAGCAATTCGTGCAGCATCTGTTCCGCGGGGCGATCGTCGTCGGTCATCGCTTCCAGGATCGCGCTCAGACGCGGCTCGATATCGTTCAGCCGATGCGCCAGCTTGCGGGCCCGACCAAGTCCCAGCATGGACATGGCGCGATAGGTTTCCAGTTCGACCAACCGGTGCACCAGCCGCCCGATACGGCCCTCGGACGTGCCGGGACGGACGAATACCGCGAAACGCATCCAGCCATCCGCATCGATGCGGAAATCGCTCGCGACCATCGCGGCCTCGTCCAGCACCCAAACCGCCGCCATGCTGTCGCGCGCGAACCAGCCCGACAACCGCTCCAATGCTTCGGAAGGGTCGTCGGGCAACCAGTCCACCTGCACCAGAACGGCCGCAACCCGCTTGCCGGGCGCCCGCACCTGCCATTCCGAGGAAAAGATGGCCGCCGCCGACGGATCGAAGGGCCGGATGGGCAGGCCGGGAGTCATCGCCATATAGGTCACGAACTCGGTATGGCTTTCCCATTTCAGATCGTGACGACCCAATTTGCCCTGATAGTGGCTGTCCTGGGGATCTGGGCGCGGTCCGCCGTGACGCGACACCAGCAAGGCCAGATGTTCGGCGTCCTTGCTGTGATCGCGGTTGGCGGCCTCCTTGGGTTCCTTGAAGGCCACGAAGGCGGCCGTCGCGGGCGCGGAGAGCCGTGGCGAGGGCCGGGCGTGCAGCTCATTCACCAAGGCATAGCGCAAGGGATGTTCCAGTGCCGGGTCCACGCGAATTCTCCTGTCAGGGGCGCTTGTTCAGGACCACGTATAGCAGGCCGCCGAGGAATGCACCGATCAACCAGCCGAAGCCCGACAAAGATTGCAGACCGGGCAGCCAAACCGTGCCCACCGAAAACAACGCCGCCAGCGCCAGGGCGATCAGCGCGCGATGGTTCCATCCGTTCCGATAGTAGTACCGCCCAGCCTTGTCTTCGGAAAACAGCGCGTCGACGTCCAGTTCGCGCTTCTGCACCAGATAATAGTCGGCGATCAGGATGCCATAAAGCGGCGCCAGCAGGGCGCCCACAGTCTCGACGAAACCGGCGATCCCGATGGCCGAGATGAAGGCGACCCAAAGCGCACCGATAAAGAAGGCGATGCCCGCGGCGATCAGCCCGCCCGCCTTAGCGTTGATCCGCGCGGGCGCCATGTTGGCGATGTCATAGGCAGCCGGGATGAAGTTCGCCACCAGGTTGATGCCCACCGTCGCCGCAAAGAAGGTGACTGCGGCAATCAATGTCAGGGCCAGGTTGTCCACCCGCGCGACGATCTCGGTCGGGTCGGTCAGGCGTTCGCCGTAAAGCACCACCGCGCCCGCCGTGATGAACAGCGCGATCAGCGAAAAGAACGCCATCGAAACCGGCAGCCCCCAGAAATTGCCCGCGCGCATCTGGCCTTCAGTCTTCACGAAGCGCGAAAAATCGCCGAAATTGATCACCACCGCCGCGAAATAGGCGACCATGACGCCGACCACCGCGACAAAGCCCGACAGGTTGTTCCCGTCGCCCTCGCCCTGGAAGATGACGCCGATCTCGGACCAGATGCCGTTGCCGGCCTGCCACCAGATCATCAGCGCCAGCGCGATCATCACGGCATAGACGAAGGGGCCTGCCCAGTTCAGGAAACGGCCCACCCATTCGATGCCCATCAGGAACAGCCCGATCTGGAAGGCCGCGACGATCAGATAGGCCAGCCAGTCGACCCCCGCCATGCCTAGGAACGTCCCTGCCCCATCCGCCGCCAGCGCATCGATGCCAAAGACCGCGCGCAAGGCCAGCGCCACCGCGGTCGAGGCGAAATAGGTCTGCACCCCGTACCAGAAGATGCCGACGATCCCGCGCGCCAGCGCCGGAAAACGTGCACCATGAACCCCCATCGACGCCCGCGCCATCACGGCATAGGGGATGCCATAACGGACCGACGGACGTCCCGACAGGTTCACCAGAAACATCACGATGAAGCCCGCAAGGATGATTGCGGCAAAGGTCAGCCAACCGTTCAACCCATAGGTCAGAAACAGCGAAGCCGCCAACGTATAGCCGAACAGGCTCTGGATGTCGTTGTTCCAGACGTTGAAGATCTCGAAGGCACCCCATTGCCGCTTTTCGGGTGGGACCGGTGCCAGATCCTCGTTGTAAAGCGCAGATGCGTCCCGTGGCGTGCCTGTCGGTATCATGATGCCGTCCCCGTTCTCGTTTTACGGTCATGACAGCGCGCATGACGCCGTCGTCGCAAGCACAAAGGCGTGATCAACTTTCCCTTGGGGAAAGAAACAGAGTTCGGGAAATATGATGAATGGTTCTGCCTGATCCGCAGGCATTCGGAAAATGGTGCGGCGAACAGGCCGCCGCACCAAGAGCGGTCAATCGACCATGGGAAGCAGCTTGTTGATGCTGTCCTTGGCGTCGCCATAGAACATCCGGGTGTTCTCCTTGAAGAACAGCGGGTTCTCGATGCCGGAATAGCCGGTGCCCTGGCCGCGCTTGGACACGAACACCTGCTTGGCCTTCCAGACCTCCAAAACGGGCATCCCGGCGATCGGGCTGTTCGGATCATCCTGCGCCGCCGGGTTCACGATGTCATTGCTGCCGATGATGATCACGACGTCGGTCGAGGGGAAGTCCTCGTTGATCTCGTCCATCTCCAGCACGATGTCATAGGGCACCTTGGCCTCGGCCAGCAGCACGTTCATGTGCCCGGGCAGACGCCCCGCGACGGGATGGATCGCGAACCGCACCGACTTGCCCGCCGCGCGCAGCTTGCGCGTCAGTTCGCTGACGGCGCCCTGCGCCTGCGCCACCGCCATTCCGTAACCCGGCACGATGACCACGCTGTCGGCCTCGTTCAGGGCCGATGCCACGCCGTCCGCATCGATGGCGATCTGTTCGCCCTCGATTTCGGCCGCAGGTCCGGTCTCGCCGCCGAAACCGCCCAGGATCACGCTGACAAAGTGACGATTCATCGCCTTGCACATGATATAGGACAGGATCGCGCCCGACGAACCGACCAGCGCACCCGTCACGATCAACAGGTCATTGCCAAGCGTAAAGCCGATGGCCGCAGCCGCCCAACCGGAATAGCTGTTCAGCATCGACACCACGACCGGCATGTCGGCGCCGCCGATACCCATGATCAGGTGATAGCCGATGAAGAAGGCCAGAAGCGTGATCAGGATCAGCCAGAAGACGCCTGCGCCGAACCCCGTGAAATAGAGGATGCCGAACAGCACCGCCAGCGCCAGTGCGCCCGCATTCAGCATGTGGCCGCCCGGCAGCTTCTTGGGCTTGCCATCGACGCGTCCCGACAGCTTGGCGAAGGCCACGACCGAACCCGTGAAGGTCACGGCACCGATAAAGATGCCCAGAAAGACCTCGATCTTCAGCATCGCGATCTCGGCCGAGGTCTTGTCGGCCAGCACGGCGGCAAAGCCGTGGAAGACCTCCTCCAGACCCTGCGCGCGGGCGCGCATGACGCGGCCCAGCTCGATCTGGGCGTTGAAGCCGACAAAGACGGCAGCGAGGCCCACAAGGCTGTGCATGGCCGCGACCAGCTGGGGCATTTCGGTCATCTGCACGCGCTTGGCCACGATCCAGCCGATCGTGCCGCCGATGGCGATCATGATGACCGACAGCAGCCAGTTTCCGGCACCAGGGCCGAACAGCGTTGCAAGCACGGCCAGCGCCATGCCCGCGATCCCGTACCAAATGGCACGTTTCGCGCTTTCCTGTCCCGACAGCCCGCCAAGCGACAGGATGAACAGGACCGAGGCGACCACATAGGCCGCGGTGGTGAATCCGTATTCCATCACCCTCTCCTTACGACTTCTGGAACATGGCAAGCATGCGCCGGGTGACCATGAAGCCACCAAAGATGTTGATGCCCGCCATCAGCACGGCCAGCGCGCCCAGCAGCACGACCCACCAAGACCCGGACCCGATCTGCATCAGCGCACCCAGGATGATGATCGAACTGATCGCGTTGGTGATGGCCATCAGGGGCGTGTGCAGCGAATGGGCCACGTTCCAGATCACGCGGAAACCGATGAAGCAGGCCAGCACGAAGACGATGAAATGCGACATGAAGCTGACAGGCGCGACAAGTCCGATCAGCAGCAGCAGCAGACCGCCGCCGACCAGGATGCCGACCTGTTGGCGGGTGTCGGCCTTGAAGGCGGCGGCCTCGGCGGCGCGGCGCTCCTCGGGGGTCGGTTCCTTCTTCTTTTCCTTGGGCTTTTGCGCCGCAATGGCTGCGACCTTGGGCGGGGGTGGCGGCCAGGTCACGTCGTGATCGCGTGCGACCGTCGCCCCACGGATGACGTCATCTTCCATGTTGTGGTCGATGACGCCGTCCTTCTTGGGGGTCAGGTCGGCGATGAAGTGGCGGACATTGTTGCCGTAAAGCTCGGACGCCTGCGCCCCCATCCGCGACGGGAAATCGGTATAGCCGACGATCACCACGCCGTTGTCCGACACGATGCGTTCGTCCATCACCGTCAATTCGCAGTTTCCGCCCTTTTCGGCGGCCAGATCGACGATGACGCTGCCGGGCTTCATCGCCGCAACCATGTCGGCCGTCCACAGAACCGGGGCATCGCGTCCCGGGATCAGCGCGGTCGTGATGACGATGTCCATCTGGGGCGCCAGTTCGCGGAACTTGGCCAGCTGCTTTTCACGGAATTCAGGGCTGGAGGGGGCCGCATAGCCGCCCGTCGCGGCGCCATCCGCCGTCGGCTGGTCGAATTCCAGAAAGACGAACTCGGCGCCCATCGATTCGATCTGTTCCGACACTTCGGGGCGCACGTCGAATGCATGCACCTGCGCGCCCAGACTGGTCGCCGTACCGATGGCGGCCAAGCCCGCGACGCCCGCACCGACGACCAGGACCTTGGCCGGCGGCACCTTGCCCGCCGCCGTCACCTGCCCTGTGAAGAAGCGCCCGAAATTGTTCGCGGCCTCGATCACGGCGCGATAGCCCGCGATATTGGCCATGGATGACAGCGCATCCATCTTCTGGGCGCGGCTGATGCGTGGAACCATGTCCATCGCGATCGCCGTGACGCCCTTCTCCTTGGCCCGGGCCAGCAGTTCTGAGTTCTGCGCGGGATAGAAGAACGAGATGACCGTCTGCCCCTCGCGCATCTGATCCAGCTCGGCCTCGGTGGGTTGGCGGACCTTGGTCACCACGTCGACGGCACCGATCAGCTCGGATGCCGACTGGCAGATGGACACGTCGGCCTTGCCATAATCATCGTCGGAAAAGCCCGCGCCCGTTCCGGCACCGGCCTGGACAAAGACCTCGTGGCCCAGCTTGGCCAGATGCCCGGCCGAGGCCGGGGTGATCGCCACCCTCGCCTCTCCGGGATGGTTTTCTTTCAGTGCGCCAATCTTCATGGCTTGCTCAGCCCCCCGCCTTGTTGGTTTCGCAGTCGCAGAATTAATAGCATCACGAAATTATATTTCACAAGTCCGTGCCCCTGCGAAGATAGTTGTACTTGTAATGCCCGTCACAGGACGGAAACGGATCAATTGCCCGTTTCGACCCGTCAGACGTGAAAAAGCCCGGACGATGAACGTCCGGGCCTGTCTTCAGACCTGCGCAGGTCTCAGTTCGCGGGTGCGGTCGTGGTGTCGGCCTCGACATCCGCTTCCGGAGCGACGGCGGGCTCTTCCTCGACGGTGATCGCATCGTCCAGCGCGTCGGCTGCATCCTGAGCGGCCTCGGCAGCTTCATTTGCAGCATTGGCAGCGGTCTCGCCAGCGCTGTCCAGCGCGTCGTCCACAGCGTTGCCAGTTGCTTCGGCGGATTCCTCGGCGGCGTCAGCTGCGCTCTCGGCGGCGGATTCAGCCTCTGCAGCCGCATCCTCGGTCGCCGTTTCGGCGGTGGTGCCTGCACTTTCGGCGGCGTCATCGGCTGCCGCAGCAGCGTCTTCGGCTGCCGCTTCGGCATCGGCTGCGGCCTGATCGGCTTCGGCTTCCGCCTCAGTCTCGACGGCGGCGGCATCAGCCTCGGGCTCGGCCACGGGCTCGGTCACCACGGCGGGTGCCTCGGGCTCGGTCGGATCGGCGTTTTCAGACGTGGTGACGGTGGTGGTGTCGCCATCGACGGTCACCGTGTCGTCGGTCATGAAGCGCTGCAGGACGAAATAGGCCAGGGCCAAGGCCAGAAGCACACCGATGATCAGCGGCAGCGCCGAAGACTTGCGCTCGACAGGCTCGACATAGGTTTCCTTGTGATCCGGGGTGCCGGGTTTCGGGCGGTTGGGATCGTTGGGATCATAGCTCATGGTGGCCTCCAAATTAATGCTGTCAAATGACAGGTTTAGGTCGCAGTTATGTGCGGCGGCATCCTGCGCAAGTCAATCTTGCAATCCCAGCACCCGGCTTGCGACCCGGCTTTCAGGCGATTAACACCGGCTCAAGGCAAGGGTTCCGCCCACGCCACATTTTTCAGAAAGGTCGCCGCCGATGTCCTTGACCAAAAGCCAGCCGGTTCAGTTGTTGTCCGACTATGCCCCCTACCCGTTCGTCCTGTCGCAGACGCGGCTTGATTTCACGTTGGCGGCGCAGGGAACGCGGGTGATCGCGCAGCTTGACCTGGCCCCGCGCGACGCCGATGCGGTGCAGGATCTGGTCCTGGATGGTGGCAAGGATGTGACACTTTTGTCACTGACGATCGACGGGGCGGCCATCGACGCCACCCATGTCACCCATGATGACGAACGGCTGGTCATCGCGGCAGCTGCCCTGCCCCGCCAGCCCTTCACCCTGGCATCCGAGGTGTCGATCGACCCCGCCAGCAACACGGCCTTCGAGGGCCTCTATCAATCCGGCGGCATCTTCTGCACCCAGTGCGAGGCCGAGGGCTTTCGCCACATCACCTTCTATCCCGACCGTCCCGATGTCATGACGACCTTCCATGTGACGGTGCGCGGCGCCCTTCCGGTCCTTTTGTCGAACGGCAATCCGGTCAGCGCCGAAGATGGCGTGGCCGTCTGGCACGACCCCTGGCCCAAGCCCGCCTATCTCTTCGCGCTGGTCGCAGGTGATCTGAAAGCTGTCAGCGACAGCTTTACCACCACCTCGGGCCGCAAGGTCGATCTGAATGTCTGGGTCCGTCCCGGCGACCAGGACCGCGCGGGCTTTGCCATGGAATCGCTGATCAAGTCGATGAAATGGGACGAGGACGTCTATGGCCGGGAATACGACCTGGATGTCTTCAACATCGTGGCCGTCGATGATTTCAACATGGGCGCCATGGAGAACAAGGGGTTGAACATCTTCAACTCAAAACTGGTCCTGGCCAGCCCGGAAACCGCGACCGACACCGACTACGAACGGATCGAGGCGGTCATTGCCCATGAATATTTCCACAACTGGACCGGCAACCGCATCACCTGCCGCGACTGGTTCCAGCTGTGCCTCAAGGAGGGGCTGACCGTCTTCCGTGATCAGAGCTTTACGAGCGACCTGCGCAGCGCGGCCGTCAAGCGGATCGAGGACGTCCGTGCCCTGCGCGCCCGCCAGTTCCGCGAGGATCAGGGTCCCTTGGCGCATCCCCCGCGGCCCGACCGCTATGAGGAAATCAACAACTTCTACACGGCGACCGTCTATGAAAAGGGCGCCGAGGTGATCGGCATGCTGAAACGCCTGGTTGGCGACGCCGATTACGTCAAGGCGCTTGACCTGTATTTCGACCGCCATGACGGCGACGCCGCCACGATCGAGGACTGGCTGAAGGTCTTCGAAGACGCCACAGGTCGCGACCTGACCCAGTTCAAGCGCTGGTACACTGACGCAGGCACCCCCACCGTCACCCTGTCCGAGGAATGGCAGGACGGCACGCTGACCCTGACCCTGTCGCAATCGACCCCGCCTACGCCCGGTCAGGATCAAAAGCCCCCCCGCGTCATCCCGGTCGCCGTGGGCCTTCTGAGCCCGAACGGGCAGGAAGTGCAGACCACCCGCGTCCTGGAACTGACCGGAGAGCGTGACAGCTTTACCTTCGAAGGGCTGTCGGCCCGCCCGGTCGTGTCGGCCCTGCGCGGGTTCTCGGCGCCGGTGATCCTGCAGCGGCAGATGGACGACGCCACGCGTGCCTTCCTGTTCGCCCGTGACACCGATCCCTTCGCCCGTTGGGAAGCCGGTCGTGAACTGGCGCTGTCGGCGCTGGTCGCCTTGGCGCGGGGCGAGCAGGCGGGTGCGGATTACGTCCAGGCCATTGGCGCCCTGGCCGGCGATCACGCCGCCGATCCGGCCTTTCGCGCCTTGTGCCTGAACCTGCCCGGAGAGGATGAGATCGCGACCCGTCTGACCGCCCTCGGGGACGTGCCCGATCCCGACGCCATCCATGCGGCGCGGGGCGATCTGGCGCGCAGGGTGGCCGAAACCCATCGCGACCTGCTGGTCCAGATCTATGACGCGATGCAGGTTACCGGCCCCTATTCGCCCGACGCGACGTCGGCGGCGAAACGGTCGCTGCGCATCGCGGCGCTTGGCCTTCTGGGGCGCGTCGAAGGGTCCGACCGCGCGCAGGCGCTGTTCGACACCGCCACCAACATGACCGAGCGCATGGCCGCGCTGGCCGTGCTGCTGCGCCTTGGCCAGGGCGACGCGGCGCTGCAGACCTTGCACCGGGAATTTGCCGATAACCGCCTGGTGATGGACAAATGGTTCAGTATCCAGCCGATGGCCGCGCCGCCCGCCGATGCGGTGCGCATCGCGCGGGACCTGGCCCAACGCGATGATTTCGACTGGAAGAATCCCAACCGTTTCCGCGCGCTTCTGGGCGGTCTTGCGGCCAATCATGCGGGGTTCCACGCGGCCGACGGATCGGGCTATGATTTCACGGCGGATTGGTTGATCCGCATGGATGCGGCCAATCCGCAGATCGCCGCGCGCATGTCGACCGCGTTCGAGACCTGGCCGCGTTATGACGAAAACCGCAAGGCTCTTGCGCTGGCCGCCTTGGAACGTATTGCAGCCGTTACGGGTTTGAGCCGTAATACGCGCGAAATGGTCTCGCGGATGATCGGGGCGGGCCGCTGAGGCGGCGCGCCCGCGAGGGGGGAAGGATGGCACAGACCATGACTGCAAATGATGACGCCCGCGCCGAAATGCATGCGCGGATCGACCCCCTGATCGCCGAACGTGCGCCGTGGCTCTATTCAGGCAAGCTGCACCATCGGCTGATCCGTCTTGGGATGATGGGTCTTCTGCATTATCCCAAGACCGTCACGCTTGGCGTGGAATTCCGCGACCTGCCTGCGGCCGAAATCATGCGCCGCATGTCGGACCTGATCGTCCACGATCTGCAGGTCGAGGGGTTAGAGAATCTTCCCGCCACCGGTCCCGCGCTGATCGTGGCCAATCATCCGACAGGCATCGCGGACGGAATCTTTCTGCATGCGATGATATCGCAGCTGCGCGATGACCTGTTCATCTATGCCAACCATGACATGATCCGCGTTTTGCCACAGACGGTCGAGATGATCGCCCCTGTGGAATGGCGCGTGGAAAAGCGCAGCCACGCCAAGACCCGCGCCACCATGGATTACACCCGCGACGCCCTTGGCGCGGGGCGCATGGGCCTGATCTTTCCCTCGGGGCGTCTGGCCAAGCGTCAGGGACTGACCCTGCATGAGCGTCCCTGGATGGCCAGCGCGGCAATGATCGCGCGCAAGTTCGACGTGCCGATCATCCCGTTGCGGATCAGGGCGCGCAACTCGGCGCTGTTCTATCTGCTGGATGCCATTCACCCGACGCTGCGCGACGTGACCCTGTTCAACGAGGTTCTGAACAAGACCCGTCATCCCTATCGCGTCACGGTGGGCCGCCCGGTGGATCCCGCCGATCTGCCGCGCAACAGCGAAGAGGCAATTGCGCTGTTGCGGGACAAGGTCCTCAGCCTGCCCGCGCCCGCACCGGGATGCGCCAAGCTGACCCGCGAACGCGGCATCACGCGGTTCCGGCGCGCCGTCAGCCCCGTCAGGGGCTGACAAAGGCTTCTCAGACCGCCATGTCGTCGCGGTGGACCAAGGCCGCGCGGCCCGAATACCCCAGAATATCCGCGATCTTGGCCGATTGGTGCCCCGCAATCCGGGCGGCTTCGATGGCGGTATATCGCGTCAGACCGATCGCCAGGCGCTCACCCGCCGGACCTTCGATCTGCACCGGATCACCACGGCCGAAATCACCGATCACGCGCGTCACCCCTGCGGGCAGCAGCGATTTTCCGCGCGACAGGGCCTGCGCCGCGCCGTCGTCGATGATCAGCGTGCCACGGGGTTTCATGGCTGCGATCCAGCGCTTGCGCGCCAGTTGGGGATCGGCCTCGGGCAGGAACCAGCTGCTGCGCGCACCATCCGCCACCGCCGATAACGGATGCAGGACCGAGCCTTCCGCGATGGCCATGGCGCAACCGCCCGCCACGGCGGTCCGCGCGGCCATCAGCTTGGTCTTCATGCCGCCCTTGGACAGGCCCGAAACCGGATCGCCGCCCATCGCCTCGATCGCGGGGGTGATCGCCTCGATCACCGGCAGGTGACGCGCGGTCGAATCCGTCTTGGGGTTCGCGGTGTAAAGCCCGTCGACGTCGGACAGCAGCAAAAGCTGGTCCGCCCCACAGGTGACCGCGATCTGTGCCGCAAGGCGGTCGTTGTCGCCAAAGCGGATCTCATCGGTGGCAACGGTGTCGTTTTCATTGACGATCGGCACCACCCCAAGCGACAGAAGCGTCTGCATGGTGGCACGGCTGTTCAGATAGCGGCGGCGGTCGGCGCTGTCCTCAAGGGTCAGCAGGACCTGTGCGGTCGTGACCCCATGCGGTGCCAACGCCTGTTCATAGGCGCGCGCCAGCCGGATCTGGCCAACGGCCGCGGCGGCCTGCGCCTGTTCCAGCGCCAGCGGGCCGTCGGGAAGGCCCAGCACCCGGCGACCAAGCGCGATCGATCCCGACGAGACCAGCACCACGTCGCATCCCATGCCGCGCCATTTCGCGACATCATCGCACAGCGCGCCCAACCATTCGTCGCGCAATCCGTCGGGGCCGACCAGCAGGGCCGACCCGATCTTGACGACCAGCCGCCGGGCTGCCTGCAGTCGCGGCGCCGTCACGGCTTCGCTCAGGGCTGCCACGGCGTGTCTTCCGCGTCCCGATCCGCCTTCGGCGCACGCGAGGGCGCGATTTCGGTCCAGAGCGACCGCAACACCTCGGTCACGCCCTCGCGCGACACGCCCGACATCAGCATGACCGGCATGCCCAACTCGGCCTCGACCGCGGCGCGGCGTTCGGCCAGCAGATCCTCGTCGATGGCATCGATCTTGTTCAGGACCGTGACGCGCGGCTTTTCCATCAGCACCGACGAATAAGCGGCCAGTTCGTTCAGGATGGTGCGCGCATCGCCCGCCGGGTCCTCCGACGTGCCGTCGATCAGGTGCAGCAGGACCGAACAGCGTTCGATATGACCCAGGAAGCGGTCCCCGATGCCGCGCCCTTCATGCGCGCCTTCGATCAGGCCCGGAATGTCGGCCATGACGAATTCGCGCCCGTCAATTCCCACGACGCCCAGGTTCGGGTGCAGCGTGGTAAAGGGATAATCGGCGATCTTGGGGCGGGCGTTCGACACCGCCGCCAGAAAGGTCGACTTGCCGGCATTGGGCAGACCCACCAGCCCGCCATCCGCGATCAGCTTCAGCCGCAGCCAGATGGTGCGTTCCACCCCTGGCAGGCCTGGATTGGCGGTGCGCGGCGAACGGTTGGTCGAGGTCTTGAAATGCAGGTTGCCCCAGCCCCCGTTGCCGCCCTTGGCCAGAACGACCCGCTGACCGGGCTCGGTCATGTCGGCGATGACGGTTTCCTCGTCCTCGTCCAGGATCTCGGTGCCGACGGGAACGCGCAGGATGACATCGTCGCCCGAACGGCCGGTCATCTGGCTGCCCATGCCGTGCTGGCCGGACTTGGCAAAGAAGTGCTGCTGATAGCGGAAATCGATCAGCGTGTTCAGGCCTTCGACGGTTTCGACGATCACGTCGCCGCCACGGCCGCCATCGCCACCATCGGGTCCGCCATATTCGACGAATTTTTCGCGCCGGAACGACGCGCAGCCCGCACCGCCGCCGCCCGAACGGATATAGACTTTCGCAAGGTCAAGAAATTTCATGGACACGGCTCCTTTTGCGGACTGCCGATACGCTTTTGTGGGCATTCGCGCAAGGGTGGCGGGCTGGCAATGCGGATGATGCACCTTATGTAAAGGTCAAAGGAGACCGCCATGATCCGTTTCGACAACAGCTATGCCCGCATGCCCGACGGCTTTTTCGCGCGGGTCCGCCCCACGCCCGTCAGCGCTCCGGCATTGCTGGCGCTGAACGACGCGCTGGCCGAACGGCTGGGATTGACGCCCGCGCAGCTGCGCAGCACCGAGGGTGTGTCCGTCCTGGCGGGCAATGCCGTCCCGCGCGGTGCCGAACCCATCGCCCAGGCCTATGCCGGCCATCAGTTCGGCGGCTTTGTGCCCCAGCTGGGCGACGGGCGTGCCGTTCTGCTGGGCGAGGTCGTCGCCCCTGACGGCGCCCGCTTCGACCTGCAGCTGAAGGGCAGCGGACCGACGCCGTTTTCCCGCCGGGGCGACGGCCGGGCCTGGATGGGACCGGTGCTGCGGGAATATCTGGTCAGCGAATTCATGGCCGCGATGGGTGTCCCCACGACCCGCGCGCTGGCTGCGGTCGGCACCGGCGACATGGTCTGGCGCGAAGAGGGCGGCCTGCCCGGAGCCGTGTTGACCCGTGTCGCCGCCAGCCATATCCGCGTTGGCACCTTCCAGTATTTCGCGGTGCGCGACCGCCGCGATGCCTTGGCAGCGCTGACCGATCACGTGATCGAACGCCATTATCCCGATGCCACGGGCCCGCTGGATCTTCTGAACAAGGTGGTGGCACGGCAGGCGCAGACCATTGCCGACTGGATGTCGCTTGGCTTCATCCACGGCGTGATGAACACCGACAACATGGCGATCTCGGGTGAGACGATCGATTACGGGCCTTGTGCCTTCATGGATGTCTATCACCCCGACACGGTCTTCTCCTCGATCGACCGGAACGGGCGCTATGCCTGGGCACAGCAGCCGCAGGTCGCCGTCTGGAACCTGGCGCAGTTCGCCACCTGCCTGATCCCGCTGATGGGCGACGAGGAACAGGCCGTCGAAGATGCCACCAAGGCGGTCCACAGCTTTGGCCCGCTTTATCAGGCGGCATGGCAGCGGCGCTTTGGCGACAAGCTGGGCATCGAAGGCGCGCCCAACCAGCAGCTGATCGAACGGCTGCTGACGCTGATGGCGCAGCAGCGGGCCGATTTCACGCGCGTCTTCTCGGGCCTTGCCGCGGGGACCGCGCGCGACGAATTCACCGACCGCGCGGCCTTCGACGCATGGGCGCGCGACTGGCAGGCCCTGTCGCCCGACATGGCGACGATGCGCCGGGTCAACCCGGTCCGCATCCCGCGCAACCACCGGATCGATGAGGCGATCGCCGCGGCCGTGGCGGGCGACATGGCCCCTTTCGACCGGCTGTTCGACGCCGTCACCCATCCCCGCGACCCGCGTCCGGAATGGGACGACCTGTCCCGCGTCCCGTTGCAATCCGAGGTGGTTCGGGCGACGTTCTGCGGAACCTGACGGACATCGCGCGACATGCTGAAACTGGCCAGCTACAACCTGCATAAATGTCGGGGCCTGACGGGACCGCACGCGCCGGAACGCAATCTGGCCGTCATCCGCGCATTGAACCCCGACATCATCGCCCTGCAAGAGGTCGATTTCCGCCTTGGCCCCCGCATCGAGGCCCTGCCCCGCAAGCTGATCCTGTCGGAGACGGGGCTGGTCCCCGCCGACATCTTCGGCACATCCGAAAGCAGCTTGGGCTGGCATGGCCAGACGATCCTGATGCGCCCCCACCTGGCCGCACAGGCGACCCTTCGCCGCCTGCCCCTGCCCGGCCTGGAACCGCGCGGTGCCGTCGCCCTACGGCTGCCGCACCTGACGATCATCGGGATCCACCTTGGGCTGGCGCGGTCGTCGCGGCGGGCGCAGCTGGCCCGCCTGACGGCACAGGCCGCGCGCATCGGGTCCGATCACGTGGTGATGATGGGGGATTTCAACGAATGGCGCGATGATCGCGGGCTGGAATCGCTGGCGGGGTTCCGGGTCGTCGCCCCTGGCCCGTCCTATCCGGCCCCGATGCCGCAACTGCGTTTCGACCGGATCGCCATGTCGCGCGACCTGACATTGCTGGAGTCGGGTGTCTTTCACGGGGCGGGTGCGCGCGATGCATCCGACCATCTGCCGATCTGGGCGCGGATCGCGCTTCCGTGAAAATTGCGACTTTCCGATAGGGGCCTGCGCTTGTATGTAAGCGCTAACGCAGATCAACGGAGGGTCCTCATGACTGCCATTATCGACATCTATGCCCGTGAAATCCTTGACAGCCGTGGCAACCCCACGATCGAGGTCGACGTGACGCTGGAAGACGGCACGATGGGCCGCGCGGCGGTCCCTTCGGGCGCATCGACCGGCGCGCATGAGGCCGTCGAGAAGCGCGATGGCGACAAGTCGCGCTATATGGGCAAGGGCGTCCTTGAGGCCGTCGCCGCCGTCAACGGCGAGATCGCCGAAGCCCTGATCGGCGAAGACGCGACCGAACAGCGTGCCATCGACGCGATGATGATCGACCTGGACGGCACCCCCAACAAGGGCCGTCTGGGCGCGAATGCGATCCTGGGCGTGTCCATGGCCGTGGCCAAGGCCGCCGCCGAGGCGACCTCGCAGCCGCTCTTCCGCTATATCGGCGGCACCTCGGCCCATGTCCTGCCCGTGCCGATGATGAACATCATCAATGGCGGCGAACATGCCGACAATCCAATCGACATCCAGGAATTCATGATCATGCCGGTCAGCGCGGAAAACATCCGCGAAGCCGTCCGCATGGGTTCGGAAATCTTCCACACGCTGAAAAAGGAACTCTCGGCGGCGGGCCTGTCCACGGGCATCGGCGACGAGGGCGGCTTTGCGCCGAACCTGTCATCCACCCGCGACGCGCTGGACTTCATCCTGAAGGCCATCGAAAAGGCCGGCTACAAGCCCGGTGACGACATCATGCTGGCGCTGGACTGTGCCTCGACCGAATATTTCAAGGACGGCAAGTACGAGATGAAGGGCGAAGGCAAGTCCCTGACGCCCGCCGAGAACGTCGACTATCTGGCCGCGCTGTGTGACGACTATCCGATCCTGTCGATCGAGGATGGCTGTGCCGAGGATGACTGGGACGGCTGGAAATTGCTGACCGACCGTCTTGGCGACAGGGTCCAGATGGTCGGCGACGACCTGTTCGTCACCAACCCGACCCGCCTTGCCGATGGCATCGAAAAGGGCTGTGCCAACAGCCTGCTGGTCAAGGTCAACCAGATCGGCACCCTGTCGGAAACGCTGGACGCCGTCCGCATGGCCGACCGCGCAGGCTTCACCAGCGTCATGTCGCACCGTTCGGGCGAAACCGAGGACGCGACCATCGCCGACCTGGCCGTCGCCACCAATTGCGGTCAGATCAAGACCGGTTCGCTGGCCCGTTCGGACCGGTTGGCCAAATACAACCAGCTGATCCGCATCGAGGAAATGCTGGGTGCCACGGCGGTCTATGCCGGCCGCAGCATCCTGCGCTGATCCTCTCAGTCGGGGCCGTTCGTCGGCCCCGACCTTGCCAGATCGGCCAGCGTGCCAAGCGCCGCTGCCAGGATCTGCGGCCCCATCCGACAATTCAACGCGATGCGGACCCCCTGCGGCATGCGCGCTGTCACCGTGCCATCCGTCATGAAATCCGTGGCGGGACGCACGATGATGCCTGCGGCGGCAGCCCGGATCACGAAATCCTCGGACCGCCAGGGGCCGGGCAGTTCCAGCCAGATCATCGGCACGCCGGGCCTGCTGGCGATCTTCAGACCGCTCAGCTGCGACAGCGCCATATGGCGGCGTTCCTCGACGCGCTTGTGGACATCGGCGGCGATGCGGCGCGCGTCGCCGGACCCGATCAGGCGCGTCACCAGTCCCGTGATCGGCAAGGACAGACCCATGTGGCTGTGCTGAGCCCCGATGCGCCCCGCCTGCCCCATGCCCGGCGGACACAGAAGGATGCCAAAGCGCAACCCCGCGGCGATGATCTTGGACAGGCTGGTCACGTACCAGACGCGTTCGGGCGCCAACGCGCGCAGGCTTTGCGGGGCATCGGGATCAGGGCCGGTGGAATAACATTCATCCTCGATCACCTGCAGGTCGTGCCGCCGCGCGATCCGCATCAGCTCCGCCCGCCGTTCTGGCCCCATTCCCGCCATCGTCGGGTTCTGCGCCGAGGGCGTCAGGCAGACCAGCCGCGCGCCGCTTTCACGCGCGACGCGGTCCAGATCATCGGGCAGCATCCCCTGTTCGTCCATCATCACGGGCAGCGTCTCGGCCCGCATCAGGCGCGCGGCATGGGTGATGCCGGGATAGGTCAGCGCCTCGGTCATTACCTTGGCGGGCTGATCGGCCAGGCACAGGGCCATGACCAGCATGATCGCGTTCTGGCCGCCATGGGTCAGGACCAGGTCCTGGGCCGAAACCTCGCCCAAGGGGCGCACCGACATCCAGCGCAGCAGCGATTCCCGGCAATGCAGATCACGACTGAGCGGCGTGTAATCAAGGATGTCGGCCCCCAACTCGGCGCCGATATCGGCCAGGTGGCGGCCGATGATGCGCGCCTGGTCGCAATCAGGCAGCTGAGGGATGCGCAGATCGGCCGGACCGTCCGCGTTCAGGGGCCGGTCCAGGCTTTCATAGAGCAGCGGTTCCGGCACCGGCCTGCGCGGCTTGGGGGCGGCGATGAAGCTGCCGCGCCCGACATGGCTCTCGATGACCCCCTCGGTCGCGGCCAGCTGATAGGCGCGCGCGACGGTGCCGGTGGTCACCTTCAGCCGCCATGCCAGATCGCGCATCGGTGGCAGGCGCGTGCCGGGGGCCAGTTCCCCCGAACGGGCCGCCTGACGCAGCGCATTGGCCAGCGCCCGGAACTTGGGACCCTTGTGCAGGGTCAGGTCCGGTTGCCAATCTTCGATCCGCATCTGGGCCCCCTTCATCTGCGCGAAGCACAAGGTAATACGCGAAAAAGGCGGGCACAATCATCGCTTTGGCCCATATCGCCCCCTTGCCCGCCCCGACCCGCATTTTTTAGTCCCGAAAGCGGACCTGCACACTCGACACATGGGGAACTGCGGCTAAACTGCCTTCCATGCAGGGCGGGTTTACGATGGACCGCAGAGTCCACCCGACCCGAGCGGAGGAGAAAACATGAAAGATTCCAAGACGCTTGACCGCCGGTCCTTTCTGACCCGTGCCTCGGTCGGTGGTGCCGCCGCAGCCGCGGGCGGGGTGCTGGCAGCACCCGCCATAGCGCAGGCCAGCCAGAAGGTGACGTGGCGACTGGCCTCGTCCTTCCCCAAATCGCTGGACACGATCTATGGCGGCGCCGAGGAGCTGTCCCAACGCCTGTCCGAGGCCACGGATGGCCGCTTCACCATCCAGGTCTTTTCGGCCGGTGAAATCGTTCCGGGCCTGGACGCCATCAACGCGACCACCGAAGGCACGGTCGAATGTTCGCATTCCGTCGGCTATTACAACTGGGGCAAGGACCCGGCATTCGCCTGCGGCGCCGACCTGCCCTTCACCTTCTCGGCCCGGTCCAAGGCTGCCTACAACTATCACGGCGGCGGCATCGACAACTACAACGAATTCCTGCAGCAGTATAACCTGGTGGCCTATCCGGGCGGTAACACCGGCACCCAGATGGGCGGCTGGTACCGCAAGGAGGTCAACACCCTTGACGACATGAAGGGCCTCAAGCTGCGCATCGCGGGCCTTGCCGGTCGCGTCATGGAACGTCTGGGCGTGGTTCCCCAGCAGATCGCCGGCGGCGACATCTATCCCTCGCTGGAACGCGGCACGATCGACGCGGCCGAATGGGTCGGTCCCTATGACGATGCCAAGCTGGGCTTCCAGAAGGTCGCGCCCTATTACTACTATCCCGGTTTCTGGGAAGGCGGCCCGACGGTCAGCTTCTTCGTCAACCAGTCGGCATGGGATGCGCTGTCGGAATCCGACAAGGCGCTGTTCCGCACCTGCTGCCAGTCCGTCGATCAGAACATGCTGGCCAAATACGACATGAAGAACCCGACCGCCCTGAAGGAACTGGTCGGATCGGGCGCGCAGCTGCGCTCCTTCAGCGAGGAAATCCTGACTGCCGCCTTCAACGCGTCGCAGGAGGTCTATGCCGAACTCAGCGCGGAAAACGCGGCCTTCAAGAAGATGTATGAGGCGATGCTGGCCTATCGCGACGACTGGTATCTGTATCAGCAGACTGCGGAATACACCTTCGACACCTTCATGATGATCCAGCAGCGCAATGGCGGCCTGGCCACCGAAGGCTGATCGCCGGACGTCACGACCATGAAAAAGGGCCGGATGATCCGGCCCTTTTTTGCATCCTAGTTTCCGCCAAGCCCCGGCGGGGGACCGCCAAAGCCAAGGCCCATCCCGCCCGACGGCGCGGCTTCGGACCCGGTCTCGGGTTCGGGCGGCGTTTCTGCACCGGGCTGGGGCGCATCGGCCGCCGGCTGGCCGCCGAAGGGCGATCCGCCCAACCCGCCAAGCGAACCGAAGCCAGATCCACCCTGATTGCCGCCGCCCAGGCCCCCCATCGGGATCTGGACCTTGATCGTCGATGTATCCACGACCGGCCCCTTGTAGTGCATGACCATGCCCGGGAAGATGATGACCGCCGCGATCATCAGGATCTGCAGCCCCACGAAGGGCACCGCCCCGCGATAGATGTCCAAGGTGCTGACCTCGGTCATGGTCTTGCCGGTCACGTGATCCTTGTAGGGTTTTCGCGGCGCCACCGATCGCAGGTAGAACAGCGCGAAGCCCACGGGCGGCGTCAGGAAGGATGTCTGCATGGTCACGGCCAGGATGACCCCGAACCAGACCAGGTCGATCTCCAGCGCGTTGGCCGCAGGGATCAGCAGCGGCACGATCACGAAGGCCAGTTCGAAGAAATCCAGGAAGAAGGCCAGGAAGAAGATGATGATGCAGACCGCGGCCAGAAAGCCGTATTCCCCGCCCGGCAGCGCCGTCAGCAGGTCCTTGACCCAGATATGCCCGTTGATCGAGTAATAGGTCAGCGAAAAGACCGTCGCCCCGATCAGGATGAACATGACGAAGGCCGACAGCCGCACGGTCGCCAGCAGGGCCTGGTTCACCACGTTTAAATCCAGGCGGCGCTTGAAGGCCGCCAGGATCAGCGCGCCGGTGGCCCCCATGGCGCCGCCCTCGGTCGGGGTGGCGATGCCCAGGAAAATCGTGCCCAGCACCAGAAACACCAGCGCCAGCGGCGGGATCATCACGATGATCACCTGACGCGTCATGGGCGACATCATCCCGGTGCGCAGCTTTTCATCCGCCAAGGCCAGCACCAGCATGATCAGAACGGTCAGGGCCGCGGCCCAGATCTGGCTGTCATCGCCCAGATGGTCGCCCATCAGTCGCACCGACAGGACATAGATCGCGACCGAAGCCAGGATGGCCCCCAGCAGCGACCAGCCGCCGCTGCCCAGGCTGCGCGCCTCGGGCGGCAGGGCCGGCATCAATGACGGGCGCAGGATCGACATCACCATAACATAGACCAGATAGATCCCGGTCAGCGCCAGGGCGGGGATCATCGCCGCCTTGTACATGTCGCCCACCGAACGGCCCAGCTGGTCGGCCAGCACGATCAGCACCAGCGAGGGCGGGATGATCTGCGCCAGCGTGCCCGACGCCGTGATGACGCCGCTGGCCAGACGCTTGTCATAGCCATAGCGCATCATGATCGGCAGAGAGATAAGCCCCATCGAGATGACCGATGCCGCCACGACGCCCGTCGTCGCCGCCAGCAGCGCGCCGACCAGGATGACCGCATAGGCGAGGCCGCCCCGGATCGGGCCGAACAGCTGACCGATCGTGTCCAGCAGTTCCTCGGCCATGCGGGACCGTTCCAGCACGATGCCCATGAAGGTGAAGAAGGGAATGGCCAGCAGCGTGTCGTTGCGCATCACGCCAAAGACCCGGTCGCCAAGCGCCCCCAGCAGGTTCCAGCCCAGGTTGATCTGGTCCGACAGCGGGGTCAGGAAGACGCCGAAAAAGAAGAACAGCAGGCCGTTCGCGGCCAGCGCGAAGGCGATGGGGTATCCGAACAGCAGGAAGCCCACCATCGAGAAGAACATGATGGGGGCAAGGTTATGGGCGATGAGTTCGATCACGGGCGGTTCCTCGGGTCGGCAGAGGCGGCGTCGGCCCGATCTTTTTCAAGACCGACGGTCATGATGGCGGCCTCTTTCAGGACCGAGTCGTGGCTGCTGGCATGGGGGCTGGGATCGGGGATGATGCCGCGCATGACGGCGATCTTCTTGATCAGCTCGGATATGCCCTGGATGAACAGCAGCACGAAGCCCGCGACCAGAATGGCCTTGGCGGGCCAGATCAACAGCCCGCCCGCGTTCATCGAGATCTCGTTCGTGCGCCAGCTGATCAGGAAGGACGGAAACAGCAGCCAGATCATGATCGCCGTGAAGGGCAGCAGGAACAGGATCGTGCCGATCAGGTCGATCCAGTGCTGCACCCGGCGCGACCAGCGGCCATAGATCACGTCGATGCGGATATGTTCGTTTTCCAGCAGCGTATAGGCCGAGGCCAGCATGAACGCGCCCCCGAACAGATACCATTGCAGTTCCAGCCAGGCATTCGACGAAACGCTGAAGACCTTGCGCACGATCGCGTTGATCGCGCTGACCAGGATGGCCAGCAGGATCAGCCACGCGACGCTACGCCCGATCGCGGTGGTGGCGCGGTCGATGCCGCGCGACAGGGCCAGTAGGCCGCCCATGAAATCCCCTCCCTCATGGATCATGCCTTGTTGGGCCGGCATGAGTTCCCATGTGCAGGGATATGCGGCATGGGGACGGTGCGGGTCAAGCGCGACGGCGGATCACGCCGTCAGGGCAAGCGTCGCCAGCACCGCGATTTCAGTGACAAGAACGGCCGCGCCCAGCACATCCCCGGTCTGCCCACCGACAAGACGCAAGGCACGTCTGGCCACCATCCAAGAGGTCACGGGCATGATCAGCATGGCCGCCAGAACCCCGGTGACGCCGGTCGCCAGCGCGATGACAAGAGCGGCCAACCCTGCGGCGACGGCACAGGCTGCGCCTCCCGGACGCCCCGCACCCTGGCCCAGGCCGTCAGTGCGAGCGGGCGGGATGGTCTGCATCAGCAGGACGGGCGCCAGACGCCCGGCGGTCGCCGCCGCAATCAGCGCCATCGGCCCCAATTCCGACAGCGCTGCCACGCGGATCAGCGTCGCGCAGACCAGTGCCGCCGCGCCGAAGCTGCCGATGGTGGAATCGCGCATGATCCGCAGTCGATCGGCCCGGTCGCGTCCCCCGCCCGCATCGGCGAAATCGGCCAGCGCGTCTTCGTGCAGGGCGCCGGTCAGCCAGATGGTCAGCGTCACGGCCAGCGCTGCGGGCAGCAATCCGTGACCCACCCACAACGGAATGCCCGCGATGGTCCCGACGACCGCCCCCGCCACCGGAAAGGCCCAGGCCGCTCCCGCCAGCGGCAGCACCTTGGGCGGCAGAAAGCGCCCCAAGGGCAACCGCGTCAGGAAGACCAGCGCCAGGATCAGCTGCTGCAGCCTAGCCAATGCCGGCCTCGGCAAAGGTGGCCATGCCGTTATGGCAGGCCAGCGCCGCGCGCAGCACCAGCAGCGCGACCCCTGCCCCCGACCCCTCGCCAAGACGCATGTCCAGCGACAGGATGGGCTGCTTGCCAAGGGCGGCGATCAGCTGCCTGTGGCCCGGCTCGGCGCTGACATGGCCGATCAGGCAGTGATCCAGCGCCTGCGGATCGTCGCGGGTCAGCACGGCGGCGGCGGCACAGCAGATGAAGCCGTCCAGCATCACCGGAATGCGCAAGTCGCGCGCCTTCAGAATGGCACCGCAGATGGCCGCCTGTTCGCGGCCCCCGAAGGCGGCCAGGGTTTCCACGGCGCTTCGTGGCGCATGCAGGGCAAGCCCTTCGGCCACGGCGGCGATCTTGGCCTGCAGCATCGCCCCCTGCGCGCCGGTGCCGGGACCGACCCAATCTTCGGCACGCCCGCCCAGCACCGATGCGGCCAAGGCTGCGGCGACGGTCGAATTGCCGATGCCCATCTCCCCCAGCATCACAACATCGGCGGCGGGGTCGACAGCATCCGCGCCGGTGGCCATCGCATGCCGGACCTCGGCCCCGGTCATGGCGGGGCCCGCGGTGAAATCGGCGGTCGGGCGGTCAAGGTCCAGGGCGACGACCTGCAGTTCGGCCCCCGCGACCGTGCAGATCTGGTTGATGGCCGCCCCGTCATTGCGGAAATTGCGGACCATCGCTTCGGTCACGGCGGGGGGAAAGGGCGTGATGCCGCGCGCGACGACGCCGTGATTGCCCGCAAAGACGATCGCCTGCGCATGATCCATGACGGGCCGCGACGTGCCGCGCCATCCGGCCATGAAGATCGCCAGCTCCTCCAGCCGTCCAAGCGAGCCTGGGGGCTTGGTCAGATTATCCTGCCAGACTTGGGCGGCGTCGGCGGCTTCCTGGTCAAAGTTGGTCATGCATTCCCTCGGGCATGGGTTTCAGTCGCAGGGGTTGGCCGCTGACGGCCATCCAGACCTGATCGGCCAAATCGCCGATGGTCTGGTTCATCCAGCCGTGTTCATCGCGGAACCGGCGCGCAAGGGCGTTGTCGGGCACGATGCCCTGCCCAAGTTCATTGGTTACAAGAACGACAGGACAGGATTGCTGACGTAACGTCACCGCCAATGCGCTGATATCCGCCTGTCCCATCATGTTCGACATCCACAGGGTCAGGCAATCGACCAGCCGAACGCCTTGGCCATCGGTTGCGCGCAACGCCCCGCAAAGGTCATAGGGCTCTTCGACGGTTTTCCAGTTTCCACCGCGACCTGCCTGATGTCGCTGGATTCTTTCGCGCATTTCCCCGTCGCGCGCTTCGGCCGTGGCGATATAGATGCGCGGCAGGGCGTGGCGCGCCACAAGCCGTTCGGCCAAAGCCGACTTGCCCGACCGGGCGCCGCCCGTCACCAGCGTGATATGTCCGTGATGCGTCATGGCGGCATCTGTTCCACAAGGCGGGACGGTTGAAAAGCGGCAAAGCCCGCTTGCTCATCGCGCAAGTTTGCGTAACGTCGCGCCATTCGGGCGCAGAAGACGCCCACACGCAACAAGGAGGAGCTGGCCATGACCAGACTTTTCACCACCACCGCGCTGTTGGCAGCGCTGGCCCTGCCCGCCTATGCCGTCCAGCCCGCCGAGGGCGAGACGCTGGCCGACAGCCAGACCTATACCTATTGGCTGCTGGACGCGATCAAGTCGCTGGACCCGGCCAAGAACACCGATGTCGAAGGGTCGGACGTGCTGCGTTCGCTGTTCGAAGGGCTGATGAACGAAAACGCCAAGGGCGAGATGATCCCCGGCGTCGCCGAGAGCTATGACGTCAGCGACGATCAGCTGACCTATACCTTCAAGCTGCGCGACGCCAAGTGGTCGAACGGCGAACCCGTCACCGCGCAGGATTTCGTCTTTGCCTGGCAGCGCGTCGTCAATCCTGAAACCGCGTCGGAATACGCGTGGTACATGGAGCTGATGAACGTCAAGAACGCGACCGAAATCGTCGCCGGCGAAGCCAAGCCCGAGGAACTGGGCATCACGGCCATCGACGACAAGACGCTGGAAGTCACGCTGACCACCCCGACCCCCTATTTCGTCAGCACCCTGTCGCATGCCACGACCTATCCCGTGCCGCAGGCCGTGGTCGAGGAGTTCGGCGACAACTGGACCCAGCCCGACCACCTGGTCGGCAACGGTGCCTTCACGCTGGCCAGCCACAATCTGGGCGTCGAGATCGTGATGGAGAAGAACCCGGAATATTGGGATGCGGAAAACGTCCTGATGGAAACGGTCCGCGGCGTCACCGTGAACGACAACAACGTCGCCCTGACCCGCTATCAGGCAGGCGAGCTGGACCGCGTGCAGATCCCCGCAGGCCAGTTTCCGCGCCTGTCCGAGGAATTCCCCGACCAGGCCGTTTCGGTGCCTTACGGCTGTTCCTATGCCTATGTGATGAACCTGTCCGACAAGGGCCCCGAGGCGCTGAAGGACGTGCGCGTCCGTCAGGCCATGGCGCTTGGCCTGAATCGCGAGGTGATCGTGGACCAGGTCCTGCAGGGCGGCCAGAAGCCCGCCTATACCTGGACGCATTGGGCCATCAACGGCTTTACCCCGCCCGAAGGCAGCATGGGCGACATGTCCATGGAAGACCGGATGGCCAAGGCCAAGGAATTGCTGACCGAGGCCGGATACGGTCCCGACAACCCGGTCAAGGTTTCGCTGCAGTACAACACCGATGACAGCCACCGCCTGCTGGCCATCGCCGCCCAGCAGTTCTGGCGCCCCCTGGGCATCGAGGTCGAGCTGAACAACGTCGAATGGAAGGTCCATACCGACCGCCTGCAGTCGCAGGATTTCGACGTTGCCCGCTATGCCTGGTGCGCCGATTACAACGAAGCCTCGACCTTCCTCGACTGGTTCCGCACCGACGGCTACAACAGCGGCAAGTGGTCGAACGAGGAATATGACAAGCTGCTGGTCGATGCCCGCACCGCCGAGGACACCACGCCGCTTTACCAGCGCGCCGAGGAGATCCTGGCCGAGGAGATGCCCGCGGTCTTCGTCTATCACTATGCCAAGGTCGACATGATCAACCCGGCCATCAAGGGCTTGCCGCGCGAGAACCTGCTGAACACGTGGTACGCCAAGGACCTGTACCGCATCGCGGAATAAGGCGGCCGAACCTCAACCACCGGGCCGGGGCGGGTTTTGACCTGTCCCGGCCCTCGGTTTTCAACCATCCCGCAGGGAGCCCAACGCGATGATCGCATTCATCCTGCGACGGCTGGCGGTGGCGATACCCACGCTGCTGCTGCTGATCGTCTTTTCCTTCGTCCTGATGCATATGGCACCGGGCGGTCCCTTCACCGCCGAACGCGCTCTGCCACCCCAGGTGATCGCCAACCTCGAGGCGCAATACGGGTTGAACGACCCGCTGTGGCTGCAGATCTGGAACTATCTCTACAACATCGTGGTGCATTTCGACTTCGGTCCCAGCTTCGTCTATCCCGACCGGACCGTGAACCAGCTGATCGCCGCGGGCTTTCCCGTGACGCTGACCTATGGCGTGCTGTCCTTCGTGTCGGCCATCGTGCTGGGCGTGTCCCTGGGCGTGATCGCCGCCATCTGGCACAACAGCTGGGTCGATTACATCGCGGTGGGGATTTCCATCGGCGCGCAGGTGCTGCCGAATTTCGTGATGGCACCGCTGTTGGTGCTGGTCCTGACGCTGTGGTACGGCCTGCTGCCGGGCGGCGGCTGGAGCTTCAGCGACCCCAGCTTCTGGATCATGCCGGTGATCGCGCTGGCGACCAGCTATATGGCATCGATCGCGCGCATCACCCGGTCATCCATGCTGGAGGTGCTGGGCAGCAACCATATCCGCACGGCCCGCGCCAAGGGGATGCCGGAATACCGGGTCATCATGCGCCACGCGCTGAAGCCCGCGATGCTGCCGGTGATCAGCTATCTGGGACCGGTCTTCGTGTCGATGATCACCGGGTCGGTGGTGATCGACATGTATTTCTCGACCGGCGGGATCGGCAAGGCCTTCGTGGATTCGGCGCTGAACCGGGACTATGCGGTGATGATGGGCGTGACCATTCTGGTGGGGGCGCTGACCATCCTGTTCAACCTTATCGTCGACGTGCTCTATGCATGGATCGACCCCAAGATCAGGTACTGAGCCATGGTCATTGACGAACAAAAGATGAAATCCCTGTCCGACCGGCTGGTCCAGGACGAGGTTCGCGGCCGCAGCCCTTGGGCGGATGCCCGCAAGCGGTTCCTGAACAACAAAGGCGCGATGCTGGGTCTGATCATCCTGATCCTGGTCGCGATCTTCGCGATCGTCGGCAATTACTTTGCCGTCTGGTCGAACGAGGAGCTGGACTTCAGCGTCATGGGACAGGTCGCCCAGATGGGCCAGCCCTCGCTGGAAAACGGCCATTATTTCGGCACCGACAACCTGGGCCGCGACCTGTTCGCGCGGGTCGTTCAAGGCACGCAGATCAGCCTGATGGTCGGCGTCGTCGGCGCGGGCATCGCCGTCATCGTCGGCACGCTTTACGGCGCGACGGCCGGATATGTCGGCGGGCGCACCGACCAGATCATGATGCGGACCGTCGATATCCTGATGTCGATCCCCTACATGTTCGTGCTGATCCTGCTCTTGGTGATGTTCGGGCGGTCGATGTCGATGCTGTTTCTGGGCATCGGCCTGATCAGCTGGCTGGACATGTCGCGCATCGTGCGCGGCCAGACCCTGTCGCTGAAGAACCGCGAATTCATCGAAGCCGCCCGCGCCACGGGCGTACCGGCATGGAAGATCATCATCCGCCACATCGTCCCGAACCTGCTGGGCGTGGTCGCGGTCTATGCGACGCTGCTGGTGCCGCTGATGATCCTGACCGAAAGCTTCATCAGCTTCCTTGGCCTTGGGGTCCAGGAACCGCTGACCAGCTGGGGCGCGTTGATTTCCGAAGGGGCGGGCACGATGAACTATGGCACCTTGTGGCAGCTGGCCTTCCCGCTGTTCTTCTTTGTCATCACGCTGTTCGGCTTCTTCTTCGTGGGCGATGGCCTGCGTGACGCCCTCGACCCGAAGGAGCGCTGAACATGAGCCTTCTAGACATCCGGGACCTTTCGGTCCGCTTCCAGACCAACGATGCCGAGGTCTGCGCCGTCAACGACGTGAACCTGTCGGTCGAAGCCGGCCAGACCCTTGGCATCGTGGGCGAATCCGGCAGCGGCAAATCGCAACTGTCCTTCGCGATGATGGGCCTTCTGGCGCGTAACGGGCGCGCCTCGGGCTCGGTCATGTTCGACGGCCAGGAAATCCTGAACGCCCGGCCCAAGGTGCTGAACAGCATCCGCGCCGAAAAGATGGCGATGATCTTTCAGGACCCGATGACCTCGCTGAACCCCTATATGCGGGTGGCCGACCAGATGGCCGAGGTGCTGACCCTGCACAAGGGCCTGTCCAAGCGCGACGCTGTCGCGCAGGCCGTCCAGATGCTGGACGCCGTCAAGATCCCCGACGCCAAGGGCCGCGTGCGGCTTTATCCGCATGAATTCAGCGGCGGCATGCGTCAGCGCGTGATGATCGCCATGGCGCTTCTGTGCAAGCCCAAGCTGCTGATCGCGGATGAACCGACCACCGCGCTGGACGTGACGGTTCAGGCGCAGATCATGCAGTTGCTGAAGGAATTGCAGCGCGATTTCGGCATGGCGATGATCCTGATCACCCATGATCTGGGCGTCGTGGCGGGGTCCTGCGAACGCGTGGCGGTCATGTATGGCGGGCGCATCCGCGAAACCGGACCGGTCCGCCCGATCTTTGCCGCACCCACGCATCCCTATACCCAGGGTCTGCTGGACGCGATCCCGCGCGTCGATCAGCAGGACGAGGAATTGCGCGCCATCCCCGGCCAGCCCCCGAACATGAGCCGACCCCCAAGTGGCTGCGCGTTTTCCCCGCGCTGCCCCTATGCGCGCGAGGGCTGCGACACGATCGATCCGCCGCTGGAAGGCTTTGCCCCCGAGCAGGCCCGCGCCTGTCACGCCCCCGTGGCCGAGGTCATCGCCCGGCAGATCCGACATGTTCCTGACGAAGACCAGCCCGCCCGCAACCCCGGCGCCGGTCCCGGACAGGCCATTCCCCGCGGTGCCGTCGCCGGAGCAGGCGCGGCAGGAACCCCCAGCACGGTGGAGGGACAGCAATGACCCCGCTTCTTGATGTGCGCGACCTGCGCGTGACCTTCCAGATCCGTCGCGAAGGCGATCTGCCTTGGGCCAAGCCCCGGCCCCTGCATGCCGTCGCAGGCGTCGATTTCACCCTGAACCCCGGTGAAACGCTTGGCGTCGTGGGCGAATCAGGCTGCGGCAAATCCACGCTGGCCCGCGCCCTGATCGGGCTGGTCCCTGCCGAGGGTCAGGCGGAATGGATCGACGGCAAGGACCTGCTGGCCATGTCGCCGCGCCAGATGATGAAATATCGCAGCGACATCCAGATGGTCTTCCAGGACCCGCTGGCCAGCCTGAACCCGCGCATGACCGTGGGCCAGATCATCGCCGAACCCCTGGCGACGCACCGCCCCGACCTTGGCCGCGCCGAGGTCCGCGACCGCGTCAAGGCGATGATGGAGCGGGTGGGCCTGCTGCCGAACCAGATCAACCGCTATCCGCATGAATTCAGCGGCGGGCAGTGTCAGCGCATCGGCATCGCCCGCGCGCTGATCGTGGAACCCAAGCTGATCATCTGCGACGAACCGGTTTCGGCGCTGGACGTGTCGATCCAGGCGCAGGTGATCAACCTGCTGATCCGGCTGCAGAAAGAGCTGGGGCTGGCGCTGGTCTTCATCGCCCACGACCTGTCGGTGGTCAAGCATATCAGCGACCGGGTGATGGTGCTGTATCTGGGCAAGGTGATGGAGGTCGCGTCCTCGGCCGATCTCTATGGCGATCCGCAGCACCCCTATACGCAGGCGCTGCTGTCGGCGGTCCCGGTGCCCGATCCCACGATCGAGACGGCCAAGACCATCGTGCCGCTGGCGGGCGACCTGCCCTCGCCGATGAACCCGCCCTCGGGCTGCGTCTTCCGGACGCGCTGCCCCCGTGCGCAGGCCCGCTGCGCCGAGGAAGTGCCCCAGCCCCTAGGCGGCGATCACAAGATCGCCTGCCACTTCCCCGGCCCTCTGACCGAGGCCGAGATCGCCCACGCCCGTCGACACGAGGCCGCGTAACATGCCGCCGTCCGACCCGACTGCAACCACATTTGCGGCGCGTTGGGCGGCGCTGAAGAACATCCCGCCCTTCCTGGCGATGGTCTGGCAGGCCAGCCGGACCCTGACCCTGGCGATGATCATCCTGCGGCTGCTGCGGGCTCTGATGCCCGTCGCGATGCTGTGGGTGGGCAAACTGATCATCGATCAGGTGGTGGGCCTGTCATCCCTGCCCGGCCACCCCGAAACCCTATCCGGATGGTGGGACAGCGGGCTGGCGTCCGGGCTGATCGCGCTGGTCGCGGCAGAGCTGGCGCTGGCGCTGACCCAGGACATCCTGGGGCGGCTGGTCAGCTATACCGACAGCCTGCTGCAGGAAAAGCTGGTGATCGACATCTCGATCCGGCTGATGGACCACGCGGGCGACCTGGACCTTGCCAGCTTTGAAGACCCCGCCTTTCAGGACCGGCTGGACCGCGCGCGCCGCCAGACGATGGGGCGCATCCCGCTGGTCAACCAGGTCATGCAGCAACTGCAGGATCTGGTCACCGTGGGCAGTTTCGCGGTCGGCCTGCTGGTCTATAACCCGTGGCTGGTCCTGCTGCTGGCCGTAGCGCTGATCCCTTCGCTGTTCGGAGAGATGCATTTCAACGCGCAGACCTATGCGCTGAACCACCGCCGCGCGCCCGACCGGCGCGAACGCGACTATCTGCGCATGATCGGGGCCAGCGCGGAAACCGCAAAGGAGGTCAAGATCTTTGGCCTGTCGCCCTTCCTGCGCGACCGCTACCTGACGCTGGCGCGGCGCTTCTATCTGGAAAACCGCGCCATCCAACGCCGCCAGCTGACGGTGATGGCGGGGCTGACGGCCATGGGGACGCTGGCCTATTACGGGGCCTTCCTGTGGATCATCGCCAATGCCCTGACCGGCGATCTGACGCTTGGCGACCTGACCTTCCTGTCGGGCAGCTTCCTGCGGCTGCGCGGGCTGCTGGAAGGGCTGCTTAGCAGTTTCTCCAGCATGGCGGGACAGGCCATGTATCTGGACGACCTGTTCGAGTTCTTCACCTCGACCCCCGCCATCGCGTCGCGCCTCGATGCGCTGCCGGTCCCCGCGCCGATCCGGCGGGGTTTCCGGTTCGAAAACGTGGGCTTCCGCTATCCCGGGCGCGACGATTGGGCCATCCGCGGCATGAGCTTTGACCTGCATGCGGGGGAAACCGTCGCGCTGGTGGGGGAAAACGGCGCGGGCAAGACCACCATCGTCAAGCTGCTGGCGCGGCTCTACGACCCCGACGAAGGGCGTATCCTGCTGGATGGCCGCGATCTGCGCGACTATGACCTGGACCAGCTGCGCGGCGCCGTGGGCGTCATCTTCCAGGATTTCGTCCGCTATGCCGTCACCGCGTCGGAAAATATCGCCATCGGGCGAATCGAAGAACGCGACGACCGTCCCCGCATCGTCGCCGCCGCCGAACGATCGCTGGCCGATCAGGTCATCGCGAAGCTGCCGCAGGGATATGACCAGATGGTCGGCAAGCGCTTCAGCAAGGGCTTGGACCTGTCGGGCGGCGAATGGCAGAAGCTGGCCATCGCGCGCGCCTATATGCGCGACGCACAGCTGCTGATTCTGGACGAACCCACCGCCGCCCTGGACGCACGCGCCGAATACGAGGTGTTTCAGCGCTTCAAGGAACTGACGCATGGGCGCACGGCCCTGCTGATCTCGCATCGCTTCTCCAGCGTGCGGATGGCCGACCGGATCATCGTGCTGGAAAAGGGCCGTGTGGACGCACAGGGCAGCCATGACGAATTGCTGGCGCAGAACGGCCGCTATCGCGAGCTGTTCGAGCTGCAGGCCCAAGGGTATCGGTAACTATCGGGAGGGTGGTGGTGGTACCGCCTACCCGTCTCGAACGGGTGACCTCTAGATCCACAATCTAGCGCTCTAACCAACTGAGCTAAGGCGGCACTGGGCGGTTCAATAGCCCCAGTGCGCGGCGGTTGCAACCCTCGCTTGCCGTGAAATTGCGTCCGCGTTACAGAAAGTTTCTCAGCTGAAAGGACAGACCATGGGTATCAACAGCGAAAGCGATGTCACGGCCAATCTACAGATCGGCCCGACCGATCAGGGAATGGTCCGCATCTACGTCCAGGGCGACGGCATCGACCTGCCGATGGATTTCGACGCCGAAGAAGCGACCGAGATCGCCGAAGAACTGCTGGCAGCCGCCGAGGCCGTCCGCAGCACCTCTAAAAAGCCCCGGCGCTGAGCCCTTCCGGGTCGCACAGCCCCTGCAGGCGCAGGGCCGCGGCCCGGGCAAAGTCGCGTTGCACCTTGGTGCGGCGCGCGGATGCAAGCCGGGTTTCGGGCGCCATGCGGACAATGTCGGCACCATAGGCATCGGCCATGATCAGGCCGGTGTCCTGGGGCAGCAGATCGATGGGGAAATCACCGTCCACCGCCCAGAAATAGCGGTCGCACCATTCCAGATATCCCTGCCACTTGCGGTCGGACTGGAAATCGGCGCGGCTGCTTTTGCATTCGACGATCCACAATTCGCCCTTGGGACCAAGGCTGATCAGATCGACGCGCAACCCGCGCGCCGGCACGAATTCGGTCAGCACGGCATGGTCCAGCGACCGCAGCATCCGACCGGTGCCGCGCGCAAGCCGTTGTCCCGGCATGCCGGGAAGGCAGGTCTGTTCAACTGCGTCCATGGGCCGAAACTAGAACGAAGCGGAAACGATCTCAAGCCGCCTTGCCGCTGGCTGACGCGGCGTATAGCGTCTGGCAAAACGCGAATTGCCGAAGCCGCCTGAAAGGATTGCATGTTCGATATCGCCCTGCTTTTCCTTGCCGGGCTGGTCGGCGGCATCCTGAATGCCGTGGCGGGCGGGGGCACCTTCATCACCTTTCCGGCGCTGGTCTTCGTGGGCGTGCCCCCGGTGATCGCCAATGCCACGGCGACCGTGGCCGCCCTGCCCGGCTATCTTGCCGCGACCTATGGCTTCCGTCGCGATCTGGCCGCGATGGAGGACGTCAGGATGCGGCACCTGACGCTCTGGACCATGGCGGGCGGCGTGATCGGGGCCGGGTTGCTGCTGGTCAGTTCGAATCAGGCATTCTCGGCGCTGGTCCCCTTTCTTCTGCTGATCGCGACGGTCATCTTCATCTGGGCCCAGCAGGTCCGGGCATGGGCCGCGCGCTATGCGCGGGTCGTGACGCCCTTCGGGCTGGGAACACTGCTGCCGGTGGCGGTCTATGGCGGGTATTTCAACGGCGGGCTGGGGATCATCCTGCTGGCGCTGTTCGCGATGTGGGGACTGCGCGACATCCACCAGATGAACGGGCTGAAAAGCTGGCTCAGCGTCGCGTTGTCGCTGATCGCCTGCGTGATCTTCGCCCTTGGCGGATCGATCGCCTGGGGTCCCGGCGCGCTGATGGCGCTCGGCACCGTTCTGGGCGGGTTTGTCGGCCCGTCGGTCGCGCGGCGCATCCCCATGCCGACCCTGCGCGCGCTGATCGCCTGCATCGGCTTCGGCACCACCGCAATCTTTTTCTGGCGTCTCATTCAAGGAGCATCAACATGAGCGACATCACCCGTATCGAAACCGGAACCCGCATGAGCCGCGCGGTCATCGCCAACGGCTTCGTCTTCCTGGCAGGCCAGGTCGGCGAACCGGGCAGCTCGGTCGCCGATCAGACCCGCGAATGCCTGGCGCAGATCGAGGATCTGCTGGCCAAGGCCGGCACCGACAAGACGCGCATCGTCTCGGCCCAGATCTGGATGGCCGACATGGCCGATTTTGCGGAAATGAACGCGGTCTGGGACGCCTGGGTGCCGGAAGGTTATGCCCCCGCCCGCGCCACCGGCGAATCCGCGCTGGCGACCCCCGACTACAAGGTCGAGATCATCGTCACCGCGGTCCTGTGATCGCCTGAATGACCGAGCGCGCCGCGCGATGGCCCGGCGCCTCACCACCCCTGCCAAGGCGGTCCATGGTCAGATCCATGGCCTGCAGCTGCGCGGCGCGCGAGGTCGGATCCTCAAGCGCCGCCTGCAGCGCCAGTGAAATCGGGCCGGGCTGACAGTTGCGGCCCAGATATTCCGGCACCGCGCGCGTATCGCTGACCAGATTGACCAGCGTCACCGTATCGGTCCTCAGCAACGCGCCCAGGATCCAGCGGCTGAAGGGCGCCATGTCATAGCCGATGACCATCGGAATGCGGTTCGCGGCCAGTTCCAGACTGACCGTCCCCGATGCCGCCAGCGCCAGATCGGCAGCCGCGAAGGCGGCACGTTTCTCACCCGCCTCCTCGATGACGATGGGGGCGGTGGGCCAGCGGCGCGTCATGTCGCGGACCATGCCGGCAACGCCGGGAACGGTAGGCAGGACGACCCGAATTTCAGGGACGCGGTCGCGAAGCCGCATCAACGCCTCGTCAAAGCGGGGGCCAAGGCGCGACACCTCGGACCGGCGCGATCCCGGCAGGCAGAGGACGATCGGCGCATCACGCGCGATCCCATGCGCATTCCGGAACAGGGTGGCATCGTCGCGACCGGCCACATCCGCCGTGGCGACCGGATGACCCACGAAATCGCAGGTCATGCCCGCGGCCTGCATCAGCGGCGGTTCGAACGGCAATATCGCCAGGACATGGTCGATGACCTTGGCCATCTTGACCGCCCGCCCCGGCCGCCAGGCCCAGACCGACGGCGCGACATAATGCACCGTCCGAAGTTCGGGCCGCGTCGCACGCACGATCTTGGCCACGCGCAGACAGAAATCCGGGCTGTCGATCGTCACCAGGACATCGGCCCCCGATTGAAGCACGGCTTGGGCGGTTTCCGCGATGCGACGCTTCAGATGGCGATACTTGGGCAGCACTTCCCAAATGCCCATCAGGCTCAGTTCATCCATGGAAAACAGGCTGTCCAGCCCATGCGACTGCATGCCATGCCCGCCGATGCCGATGAATTCGGCGGCAGGGTCGAAATGCGTCAGCCCCGCCATCAGGGCGGCGCCAAGCTGATCACCTGAGGGTTCGCCTGCGATCAGGAAATACTTCATGCCGGTTCACCTTGCTGCTGTCTGGCCATAGGTATTGGCCCGCAGGCCAAGAAGCCAGCGCTTCCTGACGACGATCCTAGGCTTCGGCGTCCACTGCCCACAGGAACAGCCCGGCTGCCTCTGCCCGACGCATGGTTTCGGCCCGGTCCAGCAGGATCGTGCCGCCCGCCTCCCACGCGATGCCCGCAAGCCCTGCGCGCGCGGCCTGATCGACGGTATCGGGACCGATGGTCGGCAGGTCGATGCGGCGGTCCTGTCCGGGCTTGGGCGCCTTGTAGAGAACGCCTTTCGCGCCGTCGGGATTGGGACGCATGTCCGCATGCAGCGCCGCAAAGTGCAGCATCGCCTCGGTTCCCGGCAGGGTTTCCAGCGCAAGGCAAAGTCCCTGCGCCACGACCGCGCCCTGACCGATATCCAAGCCACCCGTGCCGGCAAGGATCTGCGCGGCGCGCTGGACGTCGCGTTTGTCGGCCGCCGAAGGTGTCCCGGCAAGAATACCGGCATCCGGCACCATGTCGGGGCAGATTTCCTGTACGGAACAAATGCTCAGATCATTTTCTTCGAAGATGTCGAGGACAGTCCGCAGGGCCGCGTCATCGCCCGATTGCATCGCCATCAGGATGCGCGGGACCATTTGCGCGGTACGTGGATCGAAGGCCTCGGGGTCCAGCCGAGGACGGCGGATGGCCCCTGCAAAGATAACCTGCGTGATGCCCTGGTCGATCAGATCGTCGATGAAGGGCAGCAGGCGTTCCAAACGGAATGTCTTGTGGTCCAGGCCTTCCGGCGCAAAGCCGTCCAGCGCATAGACGGCAGGGTCCGTCAGGGCGCGCGCTATGGCGGGGGCAAGATGGCCCTTGCCTGCGATCACTGCGATGCGTGTCATCTGTTCTGCCTTGTTGCGCGAATTTCAGGTGCTGCGCGGCGTCAGGAAACTGCGATCGGACGGTCCCAGGATGAATTCCAGGACGTCTCGCTCCATCGCGGAAACCTCGGTCTCGGCGCGGCTGCGGGCGGTGTCGCGGAACGACCCCTGCCCCAGGGCGGCCAGCAGATCCCGCAAGGCCATGATATCGGCGCGGCTTGCCCCGCGCCGCTTCAGACCCACCAGGTTCAGCCCGTCCAGATGGCCGCGCGGCCCCTGCACCAGACCATAGGGAATGACATCGGCCGTCACCATCGTGACCGCGCCGATCATTGCCCCGCGCCCGATGCGCACCCATTGATGCACACCCGACAACCCGCCGATGATGACGTCATCCTCCAGGTGGCAATGTCCCGCGACCGAGGCGTTGTTCACCAGGATCACGCGGTCGCCAACATGGCAATCATGCGCGACATGCGATCCCGACAGGAACAGCCCGTCATTTCCGACGGTCGTGATGCCGCCGCCGCCTTCGGTGCCGGGGTTCATCGTGACATATTCGCGGATGCGGTTGCGCGCGCCGATACGCAGGCTGACTTCCTCGCCCCGGAACTTCAGGTCCTGGGGGACTTCGCCGATACAGGCGAAGGGAAAGACGACCGTGTCCTGCCCGATGCTGGTATCACCGGCCACGACGACGTGGGACTTCAGAACCACCCCCTGCGCCAGCTTGACCTTGGCACCGACGACGCAGAAAGGCCCGATGGTGACGCCATCGGCAATCTGGGCGCCCGGTTCGATGACCGCAGTGGGGTGGATCAGGGTCTCAGGCATCGGTTTTCCGCGCCATCATGGCGGTGAACTCGGCCGAGGCGCAGAGCTGGCCTTCGACCAGGGCCCGGCCCTCGAATTTCCAGATCTTGCCGCCGCCGCGGATCGCCTTGACATGCAGCTCGACCACGTCGCCCGGAACCACCATGCGGCGGAACTTGCATTTGTCGATGCCCATGAAATAGGTCAGCATTTCCTCGTCCAGGACGTTGATGCTGATGCCCACCACCACGGCAGCGGTCTGCGCCATCGCCTCGATGATGGTGACCCCCGGCATGATCGGCTGATCGGGGAAGTGCCCCTGGAAATGGGGTTCGTTGCAGGTGACGTTCTTGATGCCGACGGCGCTTTCGAACGGCACGATGTCGCGCACCTTGTCGATGAACAGGAAAGGGTAACGGTGCGGAATGATCCGCTTGATCAGCGACAGGTCTGCCTCGGTATAGGGGGCGGGATTGCGCGCGTCGTCGGCCATTTTCGTTCCTTCAGGCGGTTTTCAACGGGTTACCAACCGGATGGACGGTTGGCAAGCATGCAGGGTGGCCACAGGCGATCATGCGCCGCGGCCCCGCCGACCCTCGGCCAGCCATCCGGCCAGCGCCAGCCCCGCGATGATCGCGAGCCATAACCAGTCCGGCATGACGGGGCGGCGCTCAAGTCCGGTGACGGTGGCGGCATCGCGCGGGGTGATCCCGATCCAAGGGCCGCCGACGCCGCTGCCGGTGGCGCGTCCGGGACGCGCCTGTCGGACATCCGGCACGCCCTCGGACAGGGCCAGCACCGCGCCTCCGGATGCCGTCACCAGCGGCTCCAACAGCGCCGCATCCGCCACCGTCTGTTCGAATTCGCGCGGTGCTGCGGGCCCAAGCGCCAGCACGCGGCTTTCATTGCCGTTCTGCAGACGATAGAGACCCGGCGCGTCGGCCGTCCAATCGGCGACAAAGCGCCCCGGCCCGTCAGGCTCCAGCGGCAGCGACCGCGTCGTCCCATCGGGCGTGATCACCACCAGCGGACCGATCCGATCCTCCATCGACCGACGGGTCACCCGAACGTCCAGGCCGTTGGTCACCTCGGCCAGCAGGGCTTCCTCCTCCAGCTCGGGTTCCTTCATCGACCAATGGGCGATGCGGCGCAGCAGCTCGAGCTGCGGACCACCGCCTTCGAAGCCGCGTCCCCACAGCCATGCCTGGTCCGAGGTCAGCAAGGCCACCCGACCTTCCCCCACCCGGTTCAGGATCAGCAGCGGATCGTCGTCCACCCCCGTCATGGCGACCTGGGCATCGGGGTTGGGTGTCACCTGCGCCATGCGTAACCAACGGCCCCAATCGGGATCGCCTTCGGCCGCGACGCCGGGCAGATCGGCGGTCACGGGGTGGCGGCGACCTTCGGCCGTCAGGCGCGGCAGGAACGGTTCCTCGATCACGCGACCGGTCGGACGGGCGGGCAGGATCTGGCCCATCGGCGACAGGTTCAGGCTTTCGACCGAGGCCATCTCGGGGCCCGCCGCCACCAGAACCGCCCCCCCGTCGCGCACATAGCGGACAATGTTCTGATAATATTCGGGCGGCAGGATGCCCCGCACGCGATAGCGGTCAAAGATGATCAGATCGAAATCGTCGATCCGTTCCAGGAACAATGCGCGCGTCGGAAAGGCGATCAGGGCCAGTTCACTGATCGGCACGCCGTCCATCTTGTTGGGCGGGCGCAGGATGTTGAAATGGATCAGATCGACGGATGCATCCGATTTCAGAAGGTTGCGCCATGTTCTTTCACCGGCGTGCGGCTCTCCGGACACCAGCAGAACGCGCAACCTGTCGCGCACGCCATTGATGCTGATGGCGGCGGAATTGTTGCGATCGGTCAACTCGCCTTCGATCTGGGGCAGGATGATCTGCACGACGTTCTGCCCCGCATGGTTCAGCGTGACCGGCAGCGACAGCGTGGTGTTCAGGGGAACCGCGAAGGTCTGTTCATCCTTGCCGTCCAGGGACAGGCGCAACGTGGCGCTGCCTTGACCCAGACCGGGTGGAACGGCGCCTTGGTCTTCGACACGCAGCCGGATCGTGACCTCCTGGTCGATCAGGCCAAAGGCGGGGGCCTGTTCGATGACCAGGCGGCGGTCCCAGTCCTGCGGCTGGCCGGTCAGCAGCACATGCAGCGGCGCGGGCAGACCCGTCGGCACCATCTGCGGGTCATGCAGGCGGCCATCGGTCAGCGCGATGACCCCGGCCAGGCGGGCGTCGGGTTCGGCGGCGACGGCGCGGGTGATCGCCGTGCCCAGCATCGTGCCATCCTCATCGTCGCCCACCGTGACGCGGCGCAGTTCGGTGTTCGGCAGCGCGCCGATCGCATCGCTCAGCTGCGCGACCGCGCGATCGACCTGTTCGCGCCGCCCCGGCAGATCCTGGCTGGCCGATCGGTCGTCAAGCAGGATGACGATATCGGACAGGCCGGCGCGCGTGCCGATCTCGAAGGCGGGGCCGGCAAGGGCGATGGCTGCGGCCATCAGCGCCAGTCCGCGCCATGCCCAACCGCGCAACCCGCGCCACAGCGCAAATCCCGCGACCAGCAGCGCCAGCGCCGCAAGTCCGGCGATGGCCCACCAGGGCAAGGCAGGGTCGAAACGCAGCGCGGTCATCGGGTCAGGGCCTCCTCGGTTCTCAGGCGGTCCAGCAGGGCGGGCACGTGGACCTGATCCGACTTGTAGTTGCCGGTCAGCACATAGGTGATCAGGTTCACGCCAAAGCGCAGTGCCATTTCCCGCTGTTCCTCGCCCTCCCAGCCCGATCCGATGGGAAAGACGGGATAGCCGTCATCGTCGATGGCCCAGGCCTCGGCCCAGCTGTTGCCGCCGATGATGACCGGGCTGACACCGTCGTTCAGCTGGCGGAAGGGGTTGCCTTCGGCGGCCTGTGCCCCCACCGGCGGGGCCTCGACCCAGACCGGGTTGCCGCGCCATCTGCCGGGGAAATCGTCAAGCAGATAGAAGGTGCGGGTCAGGACGTGATCCTGGGGGATGGGGGCCAAGGGGGGGATGTCCAGGGGGGCGGCCAGGGCCTGAAGGGTATCGCTCATGTCGGGGCCGCCGACACCCGCCACATCGCCGTCGCGGGTGTCGAACATGATGACCCCGCCCGACCGCATGAAGGCGTTCAGCCGCATATAAGCGCGCGGCGAGGGCGCCGGTTGATCCGCGGTGATCGGCCAATAGAGGAATGTCAGCAGGGACAGGTCGTCGCTGTCCAGATCCACGCCGATCGGGGCGCCCGGCTCGACCGAACTGCGCTGCCGCAGCGTTGCCGACAATCCGCGCAGACCCTGTTCGGATGCGGTATCGATCCGGTCGTCGCCCGTCACGACATAGGCCAGGGCAACCTCGTTGGCGGCGCGCATCAGGTCGGGGTCAAGTTCCTGCGCCATGGCGGCCGGCCTTGGCAGCAGCGCCAAAGCCAGCATCACCGCCGCGACCCGTCCGCCACGACCCAGCCAGGCCGAGCCGACCGCATCCAGCGCCAGCAGCACTGCCGCGCAAGCCAGCAGCAGTCCCATCAGGTCACGCCCCGACGTCGCATCGGGACGCGCGACGCTGGCCTCGGGCCAGTCGGCAAGGGTGATCGGACCACCGGCATTCAGCGCCTGCTGGCGTTCGCCCGCCACATAGATGCCCGCGGGACGGTCCGCGCCCGGACCCTGCGCCATCTGGGCCGCCGGGACCGGGGCCAACCCTTCGACCGCAGCCGCGTTGCCGAAACCATCCAGCACCTCGACCGGCGTCCAGAAGGGCTGCTGGCGGTCGTCGGCGCCATCGTCGCGCGCGGCGGCGCCCGCGGTGGCCACAAGGCGCTGCATCATCTGGACGAACAGCTCGGACAGGGGCAGCGACGACCATTCCGCATTGGCGGTGACATGCACCAGAACGACCTGTCCCTGCCCCAGGCGGTCGCGGGTCATCAGCGGCGTGTCGTCGGTCAGCGCGGCGATGGTCTTGCCCGCCAGATCGGGCGCGGGCTGCGCCATCAGCTGGGCCCGCACCGTCACGTCATCGGGAATGCGCAGCCCCGCGAAGGGGCCTTCCTGATCGAAGGGCTTGATCCCCCGCTGTTCCCCCCAGCTGAGCGCCCCGCCGATATCGCGCCCCCCTTGCCGCAGATCGACCGGCAGCAACGGTTCCTGGTCCAGTCGGTCGTAACCGGCCATTCGCGGTCCGCCGAACCTTATCAGCAAGCCGCCCTGGTCCACCCATTCGGCCAGCTCTCCGATTTCGGCCAGCTGGACCTGGTCGGCCAGAACGATGACATCGGGCGCGGCATCCAGGACATCGCCCAGGCTGCCCTCGATCAGGTCCGATGTCGGGGCCAGCGCCTGCCGCAGATAGTGAACCTGCGACAGCAGTTCCTGCGCCTCGGATTGTTCGGCGGGATCACCGACCAGTGCCACCTTGCGCCGCTTGACGCGATCATCGGCCAGGACGACCGCACCGGCATGGGTGTCACCCTGAATGCGAAAGCTGGTGATGCGGTTGCGCAGCTCGGGCGGAAGATCGATGGCGACCCGGCGCGTGGTGATGCCGCCGCTTGTCTCCGGGGCATCTGGCGTCAGCTGCGCCAGCGCGCGGGGAATGCCCTGCGGGTCGGGGCCGATCGCCTCGACCTGCGGGGCGGCGTCGGTCGTCCCGCGCAGGATCAGGGCGGGCATCTGCCCGTCCTGCAGTACCAGCGTCCGCAATGCGCGGGTTGGCGGGATGACGGTCACCGGACCCATTCCGGTGACCTGCGCCAACCAATCGGCCCGTCCCCCGTAATCCGTGCCATCGGCCAGCCACAGCGTGGAAAGCCTGCCCCGAGGCGCGTCGGCCAATGACGCGGTTGCATCGGACACCAGCCCCGATTGCCATGCAACCGGCCTTGCCGCCCGCAGCGCTGCAATCAGGCTGTCGGCCGCCTGAAAGGCGACGGACCCCGCGATGGGGCGCGCATCGGCCATCACCAATGCAGCCGGACGTCCGGCGGTTGCGGCATCGGCCAGGGCTGCCTCGGCGCGTGCTTGCCGTGCGGCCCAGTCAGGTGCGGCGGCCCATCCGGCATCCATGACGACCAGCAGCGGGCCGGTGGCATCGTCACGGGGTGCGGGCTTCCAGACCGGTCCGGCGAATGCCAGGATCAGCGCAGCCACCGCCAACAGGCGCAGCAACAGCAGCCACCAAGGCGTGCGACGGGCGACGGGGCTTTTGTCGGTCAGACCCTGCAGCAGCGCCACGCCGGGGAAGACGATGCGCTTGGGTGACGGCGGCATCGCGCGCAGGATCACCCACAGAACCGGCAGCGCCACCAGCGCGCCCAGCACCCAAGGTGCGGCAAATCCCAACGGCCCAAGGATCAGCATCAATGCACCCCCTTGGGGCCCAGAACCGCCCAGATCCGGCCCAGAATCTGCGCCGGATCGTCCGATGTCACATGGTGGTCGAACTGCCAGCCGGCCTGCGCGCACCGTTCGCGCAGCCAATCGCGTCGCGCGGCTAGGCGGGCCAGATAGGCATCGCGAAGGCCTCGCGCGTCGCGGCTGTCATGGCGGGTCGCAGCCGCGGGGGCGCGGAATTCGACAGCACCTTCAAAGGGGAAGTTTTCTTCATCCGGGTCAAGGATTTGCACAACAATCCCTCGAATTCCAAGACCGGCTGCACGTTGCAGGGATTGGGCGATCCAATCGGGGTCGGTCAGAAAATCCGACAGGATCAGGACGTGGCGATCCGGGCGCAGTTCGGTCAGTGGAAAGTCTGCCGGTGCGGGCCTGCACAGGGCTTCGGCCAGGCGATCGGCCTGCAGCCGCCCCGTCCCGGCCGCCTGTCCCAGCAATCCCACCTTTTCGCCGCCGCGCAGCAGCAGCATCCCCAAGGCCAGCGCCAGGACGCGGCCCCGTTCGGCCTTGGTGGGGCGATCCGGGCCGCCGGAGAAATTCATGTCCGGGGAAGGCGACAGCCAGATCTGGGCGGTCTGGGCGCTTTGCGCCTCGCGGTCGCGGACGAACTCCGTGTCCGAACGGGCCGAGCGTCGCCAATCGATGCTGCGCGCGCCGTCGCCGACGCCTGCGGGGCGATACTGCCAGAAATCCTCGCCGGGGCCTGCGCGGCGCAGACCATGCGCCCCCGGCGCGATCATGGCCGCCAGCCGTTCCGAGGCCAGCATCAGGGCGGGCAGATGGGCGCTGGCCGCATCGGCCCGGGTGCGAAGGTCGGACGGTTTCCCGATCATGCCGCGCGACGGCCGCCGATCCGGTCATCCAGCAGGCGGTTCACAAGCGCGTCGATGCCCTGCCCCTGCGCCCGCGCCGCAAAGGACAGCGCCATGCGATGGCGCAGGACGGGCGCCGCCATCGCCGCCACATCGTCCAGCGTCGGCGCATAGCGCCCGTTCAGGACCGCCCGGGCCCGCGTCACCAGCATCAGCGCCTGCGCCGCGCGCGGACCCGGACCCCAGATCAGCGCATCGCGGATGAAGGCCGGTGCCTCGGGGGCCGACGGACGGCAGGCGCGGACCAGATCCAGGATCGCCTCGACCACCGTTTCGCCGACGGGCATCTGGCGGATCAGGCGCTGCGCGGCGATCAGGTCATCGGCGGCGAAGGCGGCATGGGGCGCGCCCTCCAGCAAGCCGGTCGTGGCCAGCAGGATGTCGCGTTCCGTGTCGCGGTCGGGATAATCGACGTCGATCTGCAGCAGGAACCGGTCCAGCTGCGCCTCGGGCAAGGGATAGGTGCCTTCCTGTTCGATCGGGTTCTGGGTGGCCAGCACGTGGAAGGGGCGGCCAAGGGGGCGGTGCTGGCCGCTGACCGTCACCTCGCGTTCCTGCATGGCCTGCAGAAGGGCCGATTGGGTGCGCGGGCTGGC
The DNA here is from genome assembly GCF_001887735.1 of Paracoccus sp. SM22M-07. NCBI lineage: Bacteria > Pseudomonadati > Pseudomonadota > Alphaproteobacteria > Rhodobacterales > Paracoccaceae > Paracoccus > Paracoccus sp. SM22M-07. Next base: position 215,365 of record NZ_JPKW01000003.1, on the reverse strand, counting down.
GCGGTTGATCTCATCGGCCATCAGCAGCTGGGTGAAGACCGGACCTTCGATGAACCGAAACGCGCGGCTGCCGTCGGGCAGCGCGTCCAGCACCTCGGACCCCAGGATGTCGGCGGGCATCAGATCGGGGGTGAACTGGATGCGCTGGCTGTCCAGCCCCATCACGGTGGCCAGCGTGTCGACCAGCATCGTCTTGCCCAGACCGGGCTGACCGACCAGCAGCGCATGCCCGCCCGCCAGGATCGCCGCCAGCACCTGCTCGACCACGTCGTGCTGGCCGACGAAACGCTGTTCCACACTGAGGCGTGCTTCGGACAGGCGCGCCGCAAGGGCCTGAACCTCTTGCACCAGAATTTCGTCCGACGTCATGACAATGCCCTTCTGCTGCTTTAGACAGAAGCATATGCAGTTGGGGTGGAGGCGACCAGATCGAATGGCGGAAAACAGTGACAAAACCGTGAGCGCCGAGGGCCTGGCCCAGATTGCAAGCAAGGCGGCCAAGGGTGGCCTGCCGCCCGTGCATCTGTGGAACCCGCCCTATTGCGGGGAGATGGACCTGGTGATCCGTACGGACGGCACCTGGATCCATGACGGCACGCCCATCGGGCGACAGGCGATGGTGCGGCTTTTTTCGACCATCCTGAAGCGTGAGGGCGACAAGTTCTTTCTGGTCACGCCGGTCGAAAAACTGGGCATCACCGTCGAGGACGCCCCCTTCATCGCCACGGATGCCGATGTCGATCCCGACCGGATCACCTTTACCACCAATATGGGCGACCAGGTCGTGGCGGGGCCCGAACACGCCATCATCATGCGCGGCGACGTGCATGAGCCGCGCCCCTATGTCCATATCCGCGCGGGCCTTGAGGCGCTGATCGACCGCAAGACCTTCTATCGGCTGGCTGCCGCGGCCGATCCCGGCCCCGACGGGCGCGTCGGCGTCACGTCGCAGGGCGCCTTTTTCGCATTGGAGCCCTGATGCCGCGCTTTGCCGCCAATCTGACACGGATGTTCACAGAACTGCAGATGTTCGACCGTTTCGCGGCGGCGGCCGAGGCGGGTTTCGCCGGGGTCGAGATCCTGTTCCCCTATGACCTTGCGGCCCCGCAGATGTACCGCGCCGCCGTCAAGGCCGGGGTCGAGATCGTGCTGATCAACGCCCCGCCCCCGAACTGGGCCGGAGGTCCGCGGGGATTTGCGGCGATTCCGGGCAATGAAACGCGGTTCCGCCACGATTTCGAACGCAGCCTGCGCGTGGCCGAGGCGTTGCGCGCGCGCCATGTCCACATCATGGCCGGCAAGGCCGCAGGCGCCTTGGCCATGCCGACCTATGTCGAAAACCTGAAATGGGCAGCCCAACGCGCGCCGCATACCAGCCTGACGATCGAGCCGCTGAACCAGACCGACCATCCGGGCTATTTCCTGTCAGGCTATGACATGGCCGCGGAGGTGATCGACCGGGTGGGGGCGCCCAATGTCGGGCTGCAACTGGATACCTATCACGCGCAGATCATCACGGGCGACATGCAGGGCGTCTGGTCGAAACACGCATCCCTGGTGCGGCACATCCAGATCGCCGGCCATCCCGGACGGCACGAGCCCGATATCGGCACGCTGGACCACAGCGGATTCTTTCGTGACCTGGACGCCAAGGGCTATCGTGGATGGGTCAGCGCCGAGTACGAACCCGCCCGGACCACGGTTTCGGGCCTTGATTGGCTGCGGCGTGCAGGTCAGCCTTGACAGTCCGCGTGATAATTTCCAACGATCAGGGGAACTTGCACAAGGGCTGCGCCGTTCAATGATCGACGCGCCGATATGCAGGGACAAAATCAGGCACTCGGCGCCTGCAACAAGGGGAACACCATGAATTCGATCATCTATATTGTCGGCCTTATTGTCGTCGTCCTGTTCATCCTGTCCTTCCTGGGCCTGCGCTGATACATCTTTGAACGACGCGGGGCAGCCGTTTCGACTGCGGCCCTGACGCCACGAAAGCGGAACCTCTGCCCCTTGGGCGGGGGTTTCGATCATTTGCGGGCTAGCCTTTGGACGCTGCATCGGGTAGGGCAGCCGCGAACGTTAAAGAAGGCCGCCATGGATATCCGCAACATCGCCATCATCGCCCACGTCGACCACGGCAAGACCACGCTGGTGGACCAGCTGCTGCGGCAGTCCGGCTCTTTCCGCGAAAACCAGGCCGTTGCCGAACGGGCAATGGACAGCAACGACATCGAACGTGAACGCGGCATCACCATTCTTGCGAAGGCAACTTCGGTCGAATGGAAGGGAACCCGCATCAACATCGTCGACACGCCCGGCCACGCCGATTTCGGCGGAGAGGTCGAACGCATCCTCTCGATGGTGGACGGGGTCTGCCTGCTGGTCGATGCCGCCGAAGGTCCGATGCCGCAGACGAAATTCGTCACCTCGAAGGCTCTGGCCCTTGGCCTGCGCCCGATCGTGGTGCTGAACAAGGTGGACAAGCCCGCCGCAGAGCCCGAAGACGCGCTGAACGACGTCTTCGACCTGTTCGCCAACCTTGGCGCCAATGACGAACAGCTGGACTTCCCGCATGTCTATGCCTCGGGCATCGGCGGTTGGGCCGACACCACGCTGGACGGCGATCGCCAGAACATGGACGCGCTGTTCGACCTGATCCTGAAGCATGTCGATCCCCCCAAGCAGATCAGCCGCGCGGAAGAGCCCTTCCAGATGCTGGCGACCACGCTTGGCGCCGACAACTTCCTGGGCCGCCTGCTGACCGGCCGTGTCGAGGCCGGCACCGCCCGCGCCGGCGACACGCTGAAGGCGCTGTCGCGCGACGGCGAACGGATCGAGCAGTTCCGCATCAGCAAGATCCTGGCCTTCCGCGGCCTGACCCAGACCCCGATCGACCTGGCCGAGGCCGGCGACATTGTCACCATCGCGGGCATGGCCAAGGCGACCGTCGCCGACACGCTCTGCGCCCCCGAGGTCGAGACCGCCCTGCCCGCGCAGCCGATCGATCCCCCGACCATCAGCGTCACCTTCGGCATCAACGACAGCCCCCTTGCCGGCAAGGAAGGCAAGAAGGTCCAGTCGCGCGTCATCCGTGAACGCCTGATGAAGGAAGCCGAGGTCAATGTCGCGATCAAGGTCGAGGACACGCCCGGCGGCGATGCCTTCGTCGTGTCGGGTCGTGGCGAATTGCAGATGGGCGTTCTGATCGAGAACATGCGCCGCGAAGGCTTCGAGCTGTCGATCAGCCGTCCGCGCGTCATCTTCCGCGAGGAAGACGGCGTCCGCCTGGAGCCGATCGAAGAAGCCATCATCGATGTCGACGACGAATATACCGGCGTCGTGATCGAAAAGCTGACCGGCGAACGCCGCGGCGACCTGGTCGAGATGCGCCCCGCAGGCGTCGGCAAGACCCGCATCGTGGCCCATGTGCCCTCGCGCGGTCTGATCGGCTATCAGGGCGAATTCATGACCGACACGCGCGGCAACGGCGTGCTGAACCGCATCTTCCACAGCTGGGCCCCGCACAAGGGTTCGATCCAGGGTCGCCGTCAGGGCGTGCTGATCAGCATGGAAAACGGCGTTTCGGTGTCCTATGCGCTGTGGAAGCTGGAAGATCGCGGCAAGTTCTTCATCGGTGCCCAGGAAGAACTCTACCAGGGTATGATCATCGGCGAACACAGCCGCGACAACGACCTGGAAGTGAACCCGCTGAAGGGCAAGCAGCTGACCAACGTCCGCGCTTCGGGCACGGACGAAGCCGTGCGCCTGACGCCCCCTGTCCGCCTGTCGCTGGAAGAGGCCATCGCCTATATCAACGACGACGAATTGGTCGAGGTCACGCCCAAGAACGTCCGTCTGCGCAAGCGCCATCTGGACCCCCACGAGCGCAAGCGCGCGTCCCGTTCGGACGCCTGATCGCCACCGCATGAACGATTGGTTCCCGAAGCACGTCTTCGGGAACTTTTTTTATGGCGACGGCTTGTCGACAGGATGACCTTGGGTATGCACAACCTGTGGCAACGATGAAGCAGATAAAATCTTCATCCAAATGAAAGCATTGGACCATTGATTGTTTGGTTGCCAATTTGGTTCCATTTGGGTCAGATGGGGACGTACCCTGTTTCGCACTGTTTTTGTACCGTCATTCGACTCACCAATCAGTCCGACCGGATCCATCTCAATGGAAAATGCGATGTCCACACCCGAAAACGCCCGCGTCCATGAACGCGCGGTCACCGCGACCCTGCGGCTGATCGAGGCTTCGCAGTCGCAAATTCCCGCATTGCAGGACGTGGCCAATGCGATGGAGGTGCCGCTGGACCGTCTGCGGGCGATCTATGCGGACGAAACGGCGCTGTTGTCATCGGTGGTGGAACAGGCCTGCATGGTCCTGATGGACCGCTGCACCCGCGCGGTAGTGCGCGTCGACCCCGACGATCCGATGGAGCAGTGCAATGCCCTGATCTATGCCTATCTGTCATGGGTCGTGGAATACCCGTCGCAATTCCGCCTGATGTCGGATCAGCGGCTGTTGAACATGCGCGAACATCCCGACCTGCGCCGTTATCAGGAATCGATCAACGATCTGGCCATGCGGATGATGCAGCGCGCCCATGCCAAGGGACAGCTGCACCCCAAGGAAGATATCGCGGCGCTGGTCTTGACGGGACGGTGCTTCGTCTATGGCACCGCGCGGATGATCGTGGACGGCCGCCTTGAGGATCTGGCGCAGGATGCCGACCCGATGCTGGTGGCCCAGAAGATCGTCAACGACTATATCCGCCGCATCGCCCGCGGCTCTCAGCCCAGGTCAGGCCGGGGCGGCTGACGTGACAGTTTAACCCCTTTCGAACGACCGGACCATGCGGTATCCCCAAGGCAACCTGGGAATGACGAAAGACACGACGTGACCGATTACATCATCAAAGATATCGCGCTGGCCGAGTACGGCCGCAAGGAACTGGACATCGCCGAGATCGAGATGCCGGGCCTGATGGCCCTGCTGGAGGAATACGGCGACAGCAAGCCGCTGAAGGGTGCCCGCATTGTCGGCAGCCTTCACATGACCATCCAGACGGCCGTCCTGATCGAGACGCTGGTCGGACTTGGCGCCGATGTGCGTTGGGCGTCGTGCAACATCTATTCGACCCAGGATCATGCGGCCGCCGCCATCGCAGCAGCCGGCATCCCGGTCTTTGCGATCAAGGGACAGAGCCTGGAAGAGCATTGGGATTACCTGGACCGGTCCTTCCAGTTCCCCGAAGGCCCGAACCTGATCCTGGATGATGGCGGCGACGCGACGCTTTACGTGCTGCTGGGCGCCCGGGCCGAAGCCGGCGAGGACATCATTCCCGTCCCGCAATCGGATGAGGAAGCCGTCATCAAGGCGCAGATCGCCAAGCGGATGGAACAATCGCCGGGCTGGTTCACCAAGATCCGCGACCAGATCCTGGGCGTGTCCGAGGAAACGACGACCGGCGTTCATCGCCTCTATGATCTGCAGAAGAAGGGCCAGCTGCCCTTCCCCGCGATCAACGTGAACGACAGCGTCACCAAGTCGAAATTCGACAACAAATACGGCTGCAAGGAATCGCTGGTCGACGGCATTCGTCGCGCCACGGACGTGATGATGGCCGGCAAGGTCGCCGTCGTCTGCGGTTACGGCGATGTCGGCAAGGGCTGCGCCGCCAGCCTGGTCGGGGCCGGTGCCCGCGTGAAGGTGACCGAGGTCGACCCGATCTGCGCCCTGCAGGCCGCCATGGATGGGTTCGAGGTCGTGACGCTGGAAGACGTGGCCGACAGCGCCGACATCTTCGTCACCACCACCGGCAACCGCGACGTGATCCGGCTTGAGCATATGCGCGTCATGAAGAACATGGCGATCGTCGGCAATATCGGCCATTTCGACAATGAAATCCAGGTCGCAAGCCTGCGCAACCACAAATGGACCAACATCAAGGACCAGGTGGACATGATCGAGATGCCCTCGGGCAACCGCATCATCCTGCTGAGCCAAGGCCGCCTTTTGAACCTTGGCAACGCCACCGGTCACCCGTCCTTCGTGATGTCGGCCAGCTTCACAAACCAGGTTTTGGCGCAGATCGAGCTGTGGACCAAGCATGACGAATACCAACCCGGCGTCTACATCCTGCCCAAGGCGCTGGATGAAAAGGTGGCGCGTCTGCATCTTGAGAAGGTGGGCGCCAAGCTTTCGACGCTTTCGAAGGAACAGGCCGATTACATCGGCGTGACGCCTGAAGGCCCGTTCAAATCCGACCATTACCGGTATTGATCCCATGACAGAATATTCGCTGTTTACCTCCGAGTCCGTCTCGGAGGGGCATCCCGACAAGATTGCCGACCAGATTTCGGACGCCATCCTGGATGCCATCCTGACCGAAGACGCACGCGCCCGCGTCGCTTGCGAAACGATGGTGAAGACCGGCGTCGCCATCATCTCGGGTGAAATCACCACCAGCGCATGGGTAGATCTGGAATCCATCGTGCGCGGCGTGATCAACGATATCGGGTACAATTCCTCCGATGTGGGCTTTGACGGCGCGACCTGCTCGGTCATCAATATCATCGGCAAGCAATCGCCCGAGATCAACCAGGGCGTCGATCGCGCCAGCCTGGAAGAACAGGGCGCGGGCGATCAGGGCCTGATGTTCGGCTATGCCAGCGACGAAACCGACGTGCTGATGCCCGCCCCCATCACCTATGCCCACCGCTTGGTGGAACGTCAGTCCAAGGTCCGCCGCGACGGGTCGCTGTCCTGGCTGCGTCCCGATGCCAAATCGCAGGTCACGCTGCGCTATGGCGCCGACGGTCGTCCCGAAGGGATCGACGCGGTGGTGCTGTCGACCCAGCACAACCCCGAGATCAGCCTGGCCGACCTGCGCGAGGCCGTGATCGAGGAGATCATCAAGCCGGTCCTGCCCGCCGAATGGCTGTCGGGGGATACCAAGTATTTCATCAACCCGACGGGCAAATTCGTCATCGGCGGTCCCGTCGGTGATTGCGGCCTGACGGGGCGCAAGATCATCGTCGACAGCTATGGCGGCATGGCGCGTCACGGCGGCGGGGCGTTTTCCGGCAAGGACCCGTCCAAGGTCGACCGCTCGGCGGCCTACGCAGGTCGTTGGGTTGCCAAGAACATCGTGGCCGCCGGTCTTGCCAAGCGCTGCGAGATCCAGGTCAGCTATGCCATCGGCGTGGCGGAGCCGACCTCGATCAGCATCAACTGCTTTGGGACGGAAACGGTGCCCGCCGACAAGATCGTCGCAGCCGTGCGCGAGGTGTTCGACCTGCGTCCCTTCGCGATCATCCGCGAGCTGGACCTGCTGCATCCGATCTATCGTCCCACGGCCAGCTATGGCCATTTCGGACGCGATCCCTATGTGCTGGCAGGCGCGACCGCATTCAGCTGGGAGCGGACCGACCGCGCCGAGGCGTTGAAGGCCGCGCTGACCTGATACCAGAAAGGCCGCCCAACCGGGCGGCCTTTTCAGTCGGAATGCCTAGTAGGCCATCACGCCCCAGTATTTCGTGCCGCTGATCGGCTTGCCGTCATTGGCCAGCAGAAATCCCGACACCACGCGGATCAGCCCCCATACCGCCAGAAAAGCCCAGACCAGAAAACCGATCCCGACCATCATGGTCACCATCCCGATCACCGCCAGCAGCAGGCTGATCCAGAAGGTGCGGATCTGGAACCGCAGATGCGTGTCCAGGACCGCGTTCTTACCACGCGACAGATAGGCATAGACGACCCCTGCCAGCGTCGTCAGGGCCACCAGATACCCCACCGCGTAAAGGCCATAGATGATCTTGGCGGGCATCAGGTCATTGGTGGTGTGGGTGTCTGGCGTCATGTCGGGGCCCTTTGATCAGGAATACAGCTTGCGCGCCCGATCTTCGAAGGCGCGGATGATGCGCGACATCGCCTCGTTGAAGACGACGCCGATCAATCTTTGCAGGATGGCGTTCTTGAACTCGAAGTCCACGAAAAATTCGACATGGCAACCGCCTTCGGGACGATCCTTGAAGGTCCAGCCGCTGCGCATGTACTTGAACGGCCCGTCCAGATATTCGGTGTCGATCTTCAGGACGCCGTTTTCATCTTCGGGCCACAGGACCACGCGGCTGCCAAAGCGTTCACGAAAGACCTTGAAGCTGATGACCAGGTCGGCGGTGATCTCCTCGGCGCCGTCGGGCCGGGTGTCGCGCGTACGGATGCGCGCGGCGCTGTTCCAAGGCAGGAACTGGGGATAGGATTCAACATCGGCGACCAGATCATACATCTGGCGGGCGCTGTAAGGCAGATCTCGGCTGTCATGAGTTTTCGGCAAGGTATCGCTCTTGAGTTTCGTCGCGGCGTCTGTTTCGATTCGGAACAGGCATTAACAGGCAGGGCCCGCGATGAACAACATGATCTGGCTGATGCGCGCCGCGAAATGGGCACGACGGCCGCCAAGCGCCAAGATGGTCAAGCTGGTCTTTGCCATCATCGCTGCCGGTCTTGCCATGCTGCTGCTGGAAAAGATGGGCATGTGGCCCGAATGGGCCACAATGGATCAGGGTCGCGGCATGCGGGTCCCGCGTTAGTCCTTGCGGACCGGAACGGGTTCCTGGCGCGGTGCGCCCAGTTTCAGCGTGATCGCGAAGGCGGTCAGCAGACCCATGGCCATGAAGATCATCGTCATCCCGTTTTCCTTTCGTCCGGCCATTCAAGCCTAATCACAGATCGGTGGCACTGAAAGTGTCACATTGTCCCATCTGCCCGGTTTCGAAGCCGCGCATCAGCCAGGTCTGGCGTTGTTCGGCCGAGCCATGGGTAAAACTGTCGGGCATCGGGTTCCGCCCGGCATTGGACTGGATGACGTCGTCACCCACGGCCTCGGCTGCCTGCATCGCCTCTTGCATGTCCCCAACTTCCAGCGTGCCAAATCGTTCCTGCGCCTGACGCGCCCAGATGCCGGCATAGCAATCGGCCTGAAGTTCGGTCATGACCGAGAGGCGGTTCGACTCCGCTTCCGACCGACGGCCGCGTTCGTCGTTCACGGCGCCAAGCGTGCCGGTCAGGTTCTGGACATGGTGGCCGACCTCGTGGGCGATGACATAGGCGGCGGCGAAATCACCGCCCGCGCCCATGCGTTCCGCCATCAGGTCGAAGAAATCGGTATCCAGATAGACCTTCTGATCGCCGGGGCAATAGAACGGCCCCATGGCCGATGACGCGCCACCGCAGGCCGATTGCACGACGCCACGGAACATCACCAGCGTCGGTTCGACATAGGCGATGTCGGCCTGGTCGCGCAGGACGGGGGTCCAGACCTCCTCGGTATCGGCCAGGACGACGGACACGAACTGACCCATCTGTTCGTCACGCTCGCTCAGTTCGGTCTGCTGGCTGCCGCCATCCATGCCCTGCACCAGGGGCGACACGTCGATGCCGAAGAAATACCCGACGGCAAGCACCACCAGCGTTCCCGCGATGCCAATGCCGCCTGCCCGGCCCATGCCACGACGATCCTCGATGTTGCTGCTGCCCCGCCGTCCACGCCATTTCATTCGCTGTCTTCCCTGTGCTGGGGGTTGTTTCGCAGGCAACGCGCAGGGCCGCATCGGGTTTCACGTGGCCATCACAGGCCTGCGAACGCCCTCCAAGATGCTTGACCTTTCGCGCCCCCAAGGGGATGGACAGGCCAGACAGGGAAAAGGGAACGCGATGCTGCGCAAGCTATATGACTGGACGATGGGGCTGGCGGCGCACCGGCATGCCTCGGGCTGGCTTTTCGGGATCAGCTTCATCGAAAGCAGCTTCTTTCCCATCCCGCCCGATGTGCTGATGATCCCGATGGTGCTGGCGCGGCGTGCGCGCGCATGGGCCATCGCCACGATCGCCACCCTGGGGTCGGTCCTGGGCGCGCTGCTTGGATACTGGATCGGGGCCGCGCTGATGGATTCGGTCGGGCAATGGGTGCTGACCGTCTATGGCAAGGAAGACGCCTATGACCATCTGGCCCAGCAATTCGCGGCCTATGGGGGCTGGGCGGTGCTGTTCGCGGCGCTGACGCCCTTTCCCTTCAAGGTCATCACCATCTTTTCCGGCGCCGTGGGCATGTCCCTGCCGCTATTCATCCTGACGACCATCATCGGACGTGCCGCGCGCTTCTTCATCGTGGCGGGGCTGCTGTGGCGTTTCGGACCGCCGATCCGCGACTTCATCGAAAAGCGGCTTGGCCTTGTCTTCACCGTCTTCATGGTCTGCCTGATCGGCGGATTTGTCGCCTTGAGGTATCTATGACCGGTCGCGAACTTTCCTATCTGGCGGGCGCGGGTTCTGCCGCCCTGCTGATCGCAGCCCTTGGGTTCCAGGCCGCAGGCTATGCCCCGTGCGAGCTTTGCATCCTGCAGCGCTGGCCGCATGTCGCGGCGGTCATCATCGCCGCGCTGGTCTGGCTGACCGGCTGGACGCGGGCGCTGGCCGTGCTGGGAATGATCGCGGCTGGGATGGCCATGGGTTTCGCCATCTATCATGTCGGCGTCGAGATGACCTGGTGGAAGGGCCCCGCGCATTGTTCGGGCGGCGTGGCGGATTTCGCCCGCATGTCGGCCAGCGACCTGATGACCAAGCTGCAGGGCACCCCCGTCACCCGCTGCGACGAGGTCGCCTGGCGCTTCCTTGGGGTGTCGATGGCGGGGTGGAACGCGATCTGTTCGGCGGTTCTGGCCATCATCTGGGGCATGGCTGCGCGAAAGGCAGGAAATGCGGCCTGAACGGGCGTTTTCCTGACCCGGCAGGCGGGGGCGCGATTGCCCCCTGCACCTGCCTCGGCTATACCGGAACTCGACAAGATGTTGAGGAATACCCGTGGCCGACACCCCAGAAGACGATCTGCCCCAATCCCCCGAAAATGGTGACGACAACAGCACCGAAGCGCGCGTGGTGATGCACCATGACGGACCGGTCATCGACATCAGCGACGAGATGCGGACCTCGTATCTGGACTATGCCATGTCGGTCATCGTCAGCCGTGCGATCCCCGATCTGCGCGACGGGCTGAAGCCGGTTCACCGCCGCATCCTCTATGCGATGGATGAAAGCGGGAACACCCCGGACAAATCCTATCGCAAATCGGCCCGCCCGGTCGGCGACGTGATGGGTAAGTATCACCCCCATGGTGACAGTGCGATCTATGATGCGCTGGTGCGTCTGGCGCAGGATTTTTCCATGTCGCTGCCGCTGCTGGACGGCCAGGGCAATTTCGGCAGCATGGACGGCGACAGCGCGGCGGCCATGCGCTATACCGAAGTGCGCATGGACAAACCTGCCAGCTATCTGCTGATGGATATCGACAAGGACACCGTCGATTTCCAGGACAATTATGACGGCAAGGACCGCGAACCGACCGTCCTGCCCGCCCGCTTCCCCAACATGCTGGTCAACGGCGCAGGCGGCATTGCCGTCGGCATGGCCACGAACATTCCGCCCCACAACCTGGGCGAGGTGATCGACGCCACGCTGGAACTGATCGCGGACCCCGATCTGCCGACCGAGCGTCTGTTGGAGATCATCCCCGGCCCCGACTTTCCGACCGGCGCGACGATCCTGGGCCGGTCCGGGGCGCGCAAGGCCTATCTGGAAGGGCGCGGCAGCGTCATCATCCGCGCCAAGACCCATATCGAGGAACCGCGCAAGGACCGCTTTGCCATCGTCGTGGACGAAATCCCCTATCAGGTGAACAAGGCCACCTTGATCGAGAAGATCGCCGAACTGGCCAAGGAAAAGCGCGTCGAGGGCATTTCCAGCGTCCAGGACGAATCCGACCGCCAAGGTGTCCGCGTCGTGGTCGAGTTGAAGCGCGATGCGACCCCCGAGGTCGTGCTGAACCAGCTGTTCCGCTTTACCCAGCTGCAGACCACCTTCGGCTGCAACATGCTGGCGCTGAACGGCGGCAAGCCCGAGCAGCTGAAGCTGCGCGAATTTCTGACCTATTTCATCAGCTTCCGCGAGGAAGTTGTCGCGCGCCGCACCGCCTATGAGCTGCGCAAGGCCCGCGAACGCAGCCACGTTCTGTGCGGTCTAGCCGTCGCCGTCAGCAATGTCGACGAGGTCGTGGCCACGATCCGGTCATCGGCCGACGCCGCCGAGGCGCGCGAACGCCTGATGGAACGCCGATGGCCGGCCCATGACATCGTCGAATATCTGCGCCTGATCGACGATCCGCTGCACCCGGTCAACGAGGACGGCACCTACAACCTGTCCGAAACCCAGGCCCGCGCGATTTTGGACCTGCGCCTGCAGCGCCTGACCCAGATCGGCGTCAAGGAAGTCACGGACGAACTGCAGTCGCTGGCCGACAGCATCCGCGATTTCTTGGCGATCCTGGCATCGCGCGAACGCATCATGGAAATCATCAGCGACGAGCTGCGCGAGATTCGGGGCCTGTTCGCCGTTCCCCGCCGCACCGAGATCGTCGACTGGTCCGGCGACATGATGGACGAGGACCTGATCGAGCGTGAGGACATGGTCGTGACCATCACCTCGGGCGGTTACATCAAGCGCACCGCGCTGGCCGAATTCCGTGCGCAGCGCCGTGGCGGCAAGGGCCTGTCCGGCATGGCCACCAAGGAAGACGACGTGGTGACGACGCTGTTCGTGGCCAACACCCATACCGAACTGCTGTTCTTCACCACCGACGGGATGGTCTATCGCCTCAAGACCTGGCGTTTGCCGCTTGGCGGTCGCACCTCCAAGGGCAAGGCCATCGTCAACATCCTGCCGATCGAACCGGGCGTCTCCATCGCGGCGCTGCTGCCGATGGATGCCCCGGAAACCGAGTGGGAGAACTATCAGGTCATCTTCGCGACCGATCAGGGCGACGTGCGCCGCAACGCGCTGTCGGATTTCACCAACATCATGCGCAACGGCAAGATCGCGATGAAGCTGCCCGAGGGCGTGACGCTGATCGGCGTGCGTCTGGCGACCGAGCAGGATGACGTGATGATGTTCACCTCGTCAGGGCGGGCCATCCGCTTCCCGACCACCGCGGTGCGGGTCTTCCAGAGCCGCGCCTCAACCGGGGTGCGCGGGGTCCGGCTTGGCAAGGACGACAGCGTCGTCAGCATGTCCGTCATCCGCCACTTCGAGGCCGATCCGGCGGAACGTGCGGCCTATCTGAAGATGCGCCGTGCCGTCGCCGGTGCGCTGGATGACGGCGCCGAGGCTGACGATGACGAGGAGGCCGTGGCCGAGGGCAGCATCACCCAGGAACGCTATGCCCAGATGTCCGCGGCCGAGGATCTGATCCTGACCATCACCGCGAACGGTGCGGGCAAGATCAGCTCCAGCCATGATTACCCGGTGCGGGGTCGCGGGGGCCAGGGCGTGATGGCCATGGACCGTGCAATGCGGGGCGGTGCCATCGTGGCCAGCTTCCCGGTTGAAGGCGATGATCAGATCATGCTGGCCACATCGACCGGCCAGTCGATCCGCGTTCCGGTCGAAGGCATCAGCTTCCGGTCGCGATCGGCAGGCGGCGTGCGCGTCTTCAACACCAGCAGCGACGAAGTCGTCGTCTCGGTCGCCCGCATCGCCGAACAGGCCGATGCCGAAGCCCTGCCCGACGACACCCAGGACTGAACACAACACGCCCGCCCCTGACCGGGGCGGGCTTTTTTCAAATGGGCGGGAATGGCCTTGGATCAATCGAACGACTCGGTCTTGCGAGAACGCCTTCAGACGGGCTTTTTGGGAATCATCGCGTTTTCGCTGCTGCTGTTCATGCTGGTGCAGGCACGCTTCATCCTGATTTCACTGGCCATCGCGATCATCCTCTTCTCGCTGACCTCGGATGCGATCCACGCGATATCGTCGCGGCTGAAGGTGCCGAACTGGCTGGCGACGACGCTTGCTCTGATCGGCATCGCGCTTGGGCTGCTGTGGATTTCAACCACCATCGTGGCGCAGGTGAACGAGATCGTCTTTTTGTCCATCAGCTATGCTGAACGGGCGCAGGCCGCCATTCCCGCGCTGACCCAACGCCTTGGCCCCGAGGCGCAGGAACGCATCATCACCGCGCTGACGAATTTCAACATCACCGGCTGGATCAGGTCGCTGGCCGGCCAGGCATCGGGCATCCTGTCGGGCAGCGTGCTGGTCATCCTGTTCGTGGGCTTCATGTTTGCCGAACAGGTCTGGTTCCCCCAGAAGGTCGAACGCCTGTCCGAGGATGCCGACCAGGCGCGCCAGGTGCGTCGGATCATCACCTCGATCATGCACCGGGTGAACCGATATCTGGTCGTCAAGACCGGCGTCAGCCTGGTCACGGCGACGCTGGTCTGGCTGATCTTCAACGGTTTCGGGCTGGAGCTGGCAACCGCGGTGGCGATCCTGACCTTCGTGCTGAACTTCATTCCCTCGGTCGGATCGATCGTGGCGACGCTGGTGGCGGCGCTTCTGGTCTTTGTGCTGACCGGTGACATGACGACGACCCTGATCGTGGGGGCGCTGTGTACGCTGGTGCAATTCGTGATCGGCAATGTCATCGACCCGATGCTGCTGGGTCAGACCCTGCGCCTGTCCAGCTTTGGCATCATCCTGTCGCTGGCCTTCTGGGGGGCGGTCTGGGGCGTGCCGGGAATGTTCCTGGCGGTGCCGATCATGGTGGCGCTGATGATCGTCTGCGCGCATATTCCCTGGCTGCGGCCGGTGGCGGTGATGCTGTCGCGCGAAGGGCTGCCCGATGACGGGACCAGCGACCGACAGGACAGCCCCCACCCGGCCTGAGCGCTGCCATTCGCGACCATGGGAAAGGGCGCCCCCGATGACGGGGGCGCCCTTCTTTCGACTTCAGTCCCTGCGCGGCCGGGTATGACCGCCTTAGCGGTCGCCGTCACCCGCGTCGGCATCGCCGTCGAAGATCAGGGCCGGATCGTGCTTCTGAGGGGCGGAAGGGGCCTCTCGCGTCGGTTTCTCTGCACCGGTCAGGGCTTCGGGGTTGCGCAGCCAGATATCGCGCTGTGCGAAGGGCACTTCGATATCCTCTTCCTCGAAACGGCGCACGATCTCGTGCAGGACGTCCGAGGTCACGCCCAGGCCCGCGCCCACATCGGCCAGGATGGCCCGGATCTCGAAATCGAGCGAATCCGCGCCAAGACCTCGGAACAGCACCGCGGGCGGCGGATCGATGGCCACCATGGGCTGATCCTCGATGATCTCGCGCAGGATACGCTCGACCTTGCGGGTGTCGCTGCCATAGGCCACGCCGACAGGCACGATGATCCGTCCCACCTTGTTGTGGCGGGTCCAGTTCGTCACCGGCTGGCTGATCAGGTCGCTGTTCGGAACGATGACCTCGGTCTTGTCGAAGGTCTCGACCTGGGTCGAGCGGACCGAGATGCGCTTGACGATCCCCTGCTGTCCACCGGCGCTGATCCAGTCACCGACACTGACCGGGCGTTCGATCAGCAGGATGATGCCGGACACGAAGTTCGACACGATGTTCTGCAGACCGAAACCGATACCGACCGACAGCGCACCGGCCACGATGGCCAGCGAACTGAGGTCGATGCCGGCCGAGGTGATGGCCAGCATGGCCGCCAGGACGATGCCCACATAGCCCAAACCAGACACCACGGCGTTCTGTCCGCCCGCATCCAGCTTGGTCTTGGGCAGGATCGAATTGCGGAAGGCACCCTGGATGGTCCGCGTCACGAAATAGCCGATGAAGAAGACGATCAGAAAGGTGATTATCGCACCCGGCGAGAGAGTGATGCCGCCAAGGCTGACGCCAGCACGGAAGCGGACCCAGTATTCGCCCAGCTCCTGCGCCGAGGCACCCCAGATGACCATGAAGACGGGCACTGACAGGATGACCAGCGCAAAGCCGATCAGCAACGGGGCCAATCCGTCGCGGGCACCCTCGGCGCCCCGCTGAAGCATGTTGAAGACATCCGCGATGAAGTCCTGCAACAGGATCAGCAGACCCACCAGCCCAAGCGACAGCAGCCACGGCCAGACCAGCAGGTTGCCCAGGTTGATGTAACCCGCCGCCATCGCGACCAGCGCCAGGATGGGCACGATCCGCGTCAACTCGCCTGCCCAGGCCACGATCCAGTGGCGATAGGACAGGTCCTGGGTGACGGCATCGCGGGTCAGGCGGCGAAGGGTGTTGCCCAGCTTGACCATCGCCAGGCCTGCCAGCACCACCATGACGACATGCCAGACCCCTGCGGCGGCGTCGCTGAACTGCAACGGCACGCGACCGACCTGGGCATCGCCTTGTTCGTAAAGGCCCGAAAGCGGCAGCACCGCGCGGGTCAGGATGTGATGCACCGACAGAAGCGCGGCCAGTGTCCTGACCATGCGGCCCGCGGAAACGCGCGCTGCCTCACCCATCTGCAGGGAGGTATAGGCAATCGCCTCGCGCGGGAAAAGCGCGCGTGCCAGCCAGATGCCGCCAAACAGGATCACCGCCGCCACGGGCAGCGCTTCCAGGAAGGGCGTCGTCCAGGGGCCGGGCAGTCCCGTCGCCTGGATCGCACGAATGGCCAGATTGACGCCAACCATCGGCACGGCGATCTGTCCAAGCGACACGACGAAGGCCATGACGGCCCGGCTGTAGGAGGATGCACGCGCTGAAAGCCGCGACGGCAGATTGTCGATCCAGCGGCGCCCGAAGGTCAGCAGCAGAAGCGCGGCCAGAAGATAGGCCCCCGCGATGGGCAGACGCGGCCGGACATCCGACAGCACCTCGGGTGAGGTGTTCTGGACCGAAACCTCGGAAGCGACCCCTTCGATCAGGCCGAACCCGTCCGCCACGGCGGCGGCCCAACTGGCCGGCAGCAGAGGCGACGGGGTCTGCCGGGCCAGCGCCAGCGCCTGGCGCTCGCGGATGACCTCGTCGATCTGCGAGATGATGGAATTGGCACGGCTGACGGCCTCGGTCGCGGCCAGACGGGGCGCCTGCGCGGTGGACAGCTGGGCGTTCAGTTCCTCGCGGCGGGCAGCGACATCACCGTCCTCGGTCTCGCCCTCGGCGGGTGCCGGGCCAAGCGCCTCGATCTGGTTGCGCAGGGTGGCGATGCGGTCGGCATTGACGTCCTGCCCCTGTTCCAGTCGCCCGCGCCATTCGACGATGGTCTCACGCGCGTCATCAAGGGCGGCTTCGGAAGCCTGAGGATCGACGGACAGCGCCTCGACCTTCTCGGCGGTCCGTTCCCATTGTTCATAGTTCAGGGTCTGACCGTTCTGGGCCAGCAGTGGCGTTGCCGTGATGGCCAGAAAGGCCACCGTCAGCATTGCTAGGAAATGTCGCATGGAGTGCTTCAACCTTCAAAGACTTCGGGCAGGTCCGGTGCGGGTCGCGTCAGCCATTCGGGAACCGGCAATCCCTTGGCGCGCAGGAATTCGGGGTTGAACAGCTTGGTCTGGTAACGGTTCCCGTAGTCGCAGAGGATCGTGACGATGGTATGGCCCGGACCCATTTCCCGCGCCATGCGGATGGCGCCGGCGATGTTGATCCCCGACGATCCGCCAAGGCAAAGCCCCTCGTCCTTCAGCAGATCGAAGACGATCGGCAAGGCTTCGTCATCCGAAATGCGCCAGCTGAAATCGGGGGTGAAGCCCTTCAGGTTGTCGGTGATGCGCCCCTGACCGATGCCTTCGGTGATCGAGCTGCCGGGGCTGTCGAATTCCCCCGTGGTATAGAAGGAGTGCAGGGCCGCGCCTTCGGGATCGGCCAGGCCGATCTTGACGCCCTTGTGCTGCAACGCATCGGCGACGCCCGCCAGCGTCCCCCCCGACCCGACGGCGCAGACAAAGCCGTCGACCTTGCCGTCGGTCTGTTCCCAGATCTCGGGGCCGGTGGTTTCCACATGCGCCCGACGGTTGGCCGTGTTGTCGAACTGGTTGGCCCAGATGGCGCCATTGGGTTCGGTGCGGGCCAGCGCTTCGGCCAGGCGACCGGAATAGCGGACATAGTTGTTGGGGTTCTTGTAGGGTGCGGCGGGAACCTCGACCAGGGTGGCGCCGGCAAGGCGCAGCATGTCCTTCTTTTCCTGGCTTTGGGTCTCGGGGATGACGATCACCGATTTGAACCCCATCGAGGCACCGACCAGCGCCAGACCGATGCCGGTATTGCCCGCGGTCCCTTCGACGATGGTGCCGCCGGGGCGCAATTCGCCGCGCGCGACCGCATCCTTGATGATATAGAGCGCCGCGCGGTCCTTGACCGACTGGCCGGGGTTCATGAATTCGGCCTTGCCGAGGATCTCGCAGCCGGTTTCTTCGCTTGCGCGGTTCAGACGGATCAACGGCGTGTTGCCGATCGCGTCGGCCAGATCAGAACAGATTCGCATGGCGATCGACCTTCTTTTCCAGTGGGTTCAATATGATGATTACCTACACATGCAGGTGGCAAAGGGGCAACCCCGCCCCACGGTGCCGTGACCCGCAGGGAACGAGCCTAGCGCCCGGCCAGTTCCGCCCGCAGCCGATCCACGCGCGCATCCAGCCACAGCGACAGGGTCGACAGCGGCCCGTTCACGATCTGCCCGCAATCCACCAGATCCGACAGGCGCGTCCGGTCCATGACATGGCTGCGGATATCCTCGGCCTCGGTATCCAGGCCGTGGACGCCCGCCACCTGATCGGGCAGATCGGCAATGCCCACGAACTGGTACAGGAATTCGCAGACCGCCCCCGGGCTGGGATAGCAGTTGAAACAGGGCAACAGGGTTTCGATCTGCAGCGCCGCTTCCTCGCGCGCCTCGCGCAGGATCGCGGCTTCGACCGTTTCGCCGGCATCGACCCGGCCCGCGATGGGTTCCAACTGCCAGGGCTGGCGGTCGCCCCGCAGATAGGGCGCAAAGCGGAACTGCTCGATGATCAGGACGCGGTCGCGAACCGGGTCCCAAGGCAGCATCACCACCGCATCGCCCATCAGGAACCCCTCGCGCGTCACGCGGGTCGATGTACCGCCATCGTGCAGGGCATGGGTCAGGCTGCGCTCCTCGACCGCGAAATAGCCGTGGAAACGTTGCTGACGCTGGATCGTCTGGACGGCATCCGGGTCGCGCCGGGCGATGACCCCCTGCCCCGAAATCGGCATGGCCGCCGCCCTGATCCGGGATGCGGCCCAGATCCCGATCATCGGCAGCCGCCCCGCCAGAACCGTCGGATCTACACCGTCGCCCGCCGCCAGGATCTGGCGTGCGATCTGGGCATTCAGGACGTCACGATCGGGATCGGCTGTCCAGGGATCGAAACCGTCGCCCTGCCCCGCAATGCCCATGACGCGGTGCCCGGCCACGTCATGCGCGTCCAGACCCATCACCTGGGCATAGCGCATCAACTGCGGCGTCGGCGTGACCGCCATGCCAGCCAGGTGGTCCGCGCCATTCCGCCAGACGGGCCAGCCCGCCCGTCCAAGACCGGCACGCGATCCGCCCAGCAGGGTGCCCGGCACCTCAACGGGGCTGCCTTGCAGGTCCAGGGCCTGCAGCACCTGCGGCTGGGCAAGCGGACCGACCAGGGTCACGGTCATAGCTGCTGCCCCTGCAGGCGCAAGCCCGCCGCCATGCCCATATCGCGCGAGGTCTGCAGGAAGACCGTGTCATAGGCCGCAAACATCGCGCTGGCCAGTTCCCGTCCCTGAGGCGAGGATGCGAAGGCGATGTAACGCTCGACCTCTTCATCCGTCAGCGTCGAATAGGCCAGCATCAGGAAGGATTGCAGCCAGTCGCGGGTTTCCGCCTCGATCTGGTCCTGCTGGGCCCAGGTTTCCTGCAGCATCTGGTCCTGCGACAGCGGCATGTCGAAACCGCCCGTCGCACCGAACCCCTCCGAAAACGCGACCGACGCATTCAGACCGCTGGTGACATTGGGGGACACCAGATCCGCCACCTCGATCAGGCGCAGTATCTGTTCGGCACGCGCATCGTCGCGCGACACCGCCCGCGCAAAGGCAACACCGGCCTGCGCCGTCACCTCGTCCTTCAGCATTGCGCGTCGTGCGGCGATCTCCAGGGGGACCAGGCGTCGGCCCAGACCATCCTCATAGAACTGCAGCGCCTTGGCGATCAGGGCGGGGTCTCTGCTGTCCATCGCCTTTTCCAGCCCGTTGCGGAACAGGATCTGCAGACGCGCCGGGTCATGGATGTCGCCGACCGTCGCCGCCCAGGACCGACCCGAGCCCGCGATCATGCCCTCGCCGTCAAGGCGGCCAGCCTCCTGCACGGCCTCCTGCTGAAAGATCCGCATTTGCGGCCCAAGCGCCAGTGTCGACCAAAGGCGGTCGACCGAAACCGGCCTTGCACCCGCTTCGGCCTGGACATGGATGTACCGATCGGGCCCAGGCACCGCGGTTTCCGGAAGGACCGGGCCGCCAGCCAGCGCGG
Source organism: Paracoccus sp. SM22M-07 (assembly GCF_001887735.1). Lineage (NCBI taxonomy): Bacteria > Pseudomonadati > Pseudomonadota > Alphaproteobacteria > Rhodobacterales > Paracoccaceae > Paracoccus > Paracoccus sp. SM22M-07. The sequence continues at coordinate 194,956 of NZ_JPKW01000003.1, read as the reverse complement.
TCCCCAGCCACAAGATCGTCAGCATCGCCCGCACCTTCCCAAGAAAAATTCGACACTTATGCTTTTTTTGGTCGAAACCCCCTTGCGCTTCAACCCCTCTCAATTTAATCCCCGCCTCACCACCCAAGAAGCGCGGAGAGGTGCCGGAGTGGTCGAACGGGGCGGTCTCGAAAACCGTTGAGCCCGAGAGGGTTCCCAGGGTTCGAATCCCTGTCTCTCCGCCACTTTCCCACAATCTTGCGGGCCTTGGGATCAGATGTTTTGCATCTGTTTTCAGGCTTCCCCACATTCGCGTGATGCGCCAAGGCGCCGATTGTCGTCGGGCCGTCCGAACGTCGGCGCTGCACGAAATTCAGCAAGGCATGACCGGCGGTCATCTGGTCGCATCGGCAACAGCCGCTACGTTTCTGTGTTTGCGGCTGCGGGACGGACGGCGCGACTGGTCGCGCCGCTTTAGCCCAAGGATCGTCCGCATGAAACGGGTCGCGGCCACCTCCTCGGGCGCCGGCAGGCCTTTGGAGCCTTCAGGTCAGTTCAGATCAAGACCCGCGCAACGCGCCGTATTGCGGATATGCGCCCGCATTGCCTGACCTGCACCAGGGGGATCGCAAGCCTTCAACGCCGCGACGATCGCCTTGTGTTCGGCGATCGACTGGCGCATCCGGTCGGGGTCGGTGTTCGGAATGGGCTGGCGTTGCGTTTCGCTCAGAAGATGCTGCATGTTGGCATAGATGCTGGCCAGCATGCGGTTGGGACAGGCATCGGCGATGCCGCGATGGAAGGCCAGGTCTGCCTCGACATGCGCGACCAGATCGCCCTTTTGCCAGGCGTCGTCGAATGTTTGTGCCAAGGCCGCCAAGGCGTTTGAAACATCGGTGGTCATGACCGACGCCGCCAGGGCGCAGATTTCACTCTCGATCAGCATGCGGGTCTGGAAGACATCGCGCAGATCATGCGCGTCGTCGTAACGCCAGCCGGACCGGGGTGCCTGGTCGGCCGGGTCCAGAACGAACGTGCCCCGCGCCGGCAAGGTCCGTAGCAGGCCCAGGGTCTCGAGCGTCAGCAAGGCTTCTCGCAGGGTCGGACGCGAGACGTGAAGCTGCTCGGACAGAATGCGCTGCGAGGGCAGCTTGTCACCGGGTTTCAGCACGCCCGTGCGGATCATCTCCTGCAAGCGGCTTGCCACACCCTGCGCCACGGGTCCCTTGTCCCACATCACCTGTCATCTGCCTTTCCTGTTGGCAGTCTTTTTGCGGCATCGCCGAAGGCTGTCAATCTTATTGCAAAAAGCCGATGGCTATGGTCACACTGGTCAGACCGGTTTGTCCGGTTAAACAAAAAAACAAATGACGGGGAGTTTCAGATGTTCGGATACGGCATGCGGATCACCATGGCCGCAGCGATGGCATTGGCAGGGTCGGCGCTCGCCGCCTCGGCACAGGACACACTGACGGTGGGCGCCAATATCGGCAACGTCCCGTGGGAGTTCCAGGACGATACCGGCGCGTTCGTGGGCTTCGAGATCGACCTGGTCGCCGCCGTGGCCGAGCGGATGGGCGCCGAGGTCGAGACGGTCAACATTCCCTTCAACGGGCTGTTTTCGGCGGTGCAGTCGGGTCGGATCGACATCGCGACCAGTTCCATCACCATCACCGACGAACGCCTGGAATCGGTGACCTTCGCCCAGCCCTATTACGACAGCGACCAGTCGCTGACCGCCCTGTCTCAGGGGCCGAAATCCCTGGCCGAGATGAAGGACAAGGTCGTCGGCGTCGACACCGGATCGACCGGCGACATGTGGGCGACCGAAAACCAGGCCAAGTACGGATTTTCCGAGATCCGCCGCTATGAAGGGCTGGCCCCCGCGATGCTGGATCTGCAGGCGGGGCGGATCGACGGGTACGTGTCGGACATCCCGGCGCTGCAGTACTACGTCAAGGACAAGCCGCAGCTGGCCGTCGTCGAACGCATCCCGACCGGAGAGAAGTATTCGATGATGTTCGCCAAGGACGCCGAACTGGCGACCGAGGTCAACACCATCCTGGACGCGCTGAAGACCGAGGGCGTGGTGGCCGAGCTGCACGAAAAATGGTTCGGCGTCGCCCCCGATGCGGGGTCGTCCACCGCCACCGTCCTGCCGATGCCGACGCTCAACTGATCCGACGCCCGGGTCCGGGCCCGTCCCGGACCCGAAAGGATGCATATGGATATCTTCGACACCTTCCTGAACGCCGAGGTGATGCGGCGCACCTTTCCGATGCTGCTGCAGGGTCTGTGGATCACGCTGCAGCTGGGCGCGGCCAGCATCGTCGCGGGGCTGGTGCTGGGCCTGGGGCTGGCGATGGCGCGGCTGTACGGGCCCGGCCCGGTCCGGTTCGTGACGCGGCTCTATATCGACATCTTCCGGTCGATCCCGCTGCTGGTGCTGCTGATCATCGTCTATTACGCGCTGCCCTTCGTGGGCCTGCGCCTGTCGCCCTTCGCATCCGCCATGAGCGCGCTGACGCTGGTGTCCGGCGCCTATACGGCCGAGATCTTTCGCGCGGGCATCGAGGCGATCCCCAAGGGCCAGTTCGAGGCCTCCGCCGCCTTGGGCCTGAACGGCCGCCAGACCATGGCCGACGTTATCCTGCCGCAGGCGGTGCGGATCGTCATCCCGCCGCTGACCAACAATTCGATCAACGTGGTCAAGGACACCGCGCTGGCATCGGTCGTGGCCATGCCCGACCTGCTGAAGCAGGCGACGCAGGCGCAGGCCCTGGCCGCGAACCCCACGCCGCTGATCGTGGCGGCGGTGATCTATATCGCGTTCCTGTGGCCGCTGGTCGCGTTGGTGTCGCGCATGGAACGCCGCTTTGCGGCCCGGAGGCGCTGAGATGACCGGTTTCGTCAGCATCCGCAACCTGCGGAAGTCCTATGGCAGCTTCGAGGCCCTGCGCGGCATCGACCTGGACGTCGCCAAGGGCGAGGTGGTGTGCATCATCGGCCCGTCAGGGTCCGGCAAATCGACCCTGATCCGCTGCATCAACCGGCTGGAGGGGTTCTACCCCGCAAGCGAGATCCGCGTGGACGGCACCCCCGTCACCACCGGCCGCGCGCTGGCCAAGGTGCGGGCAGAGGTCGGCATGGTGTTCCAGTCCTTCAACCTGTTCCCGCATCTGACGGTGCGCGAGAACGTCATGCTGGCGCCCCGCCGCGTGCGCCGCACGTCGCGGGCGGATGCAGCCACCCAGGCCGACCGCCTGTTGGCCCGTGTCGGCATTTCCAGCCAGGCCGACAAGTACCCCGAGCATCTGTCCGGCGGCCAGCAGCAGCGCGTCGCCATCGCCCGGGCGCTGGCGATGGAGCCGCAGGTGATGCTGTTCGACGAACCGACCAGCGCGCTGGACCCCGAAATGGTGGGCGAAGTGCTGGACGTCATGCGCGATCTGGCCCGGACGGGCGTCACCATGATCGTCGTCACGCACGAGATGGGATTCGCGTCCCAGGTGGCCGACCGCGTCATCTTCATGGATGCGGGCCAGATCGTCGAACAGGGACCGCCCGCGCAGGTGCTGTCCGACCCCCAAGAACCACGCACGCGCAATTTCCTGGGCGCCGTGCTGAACCACTGAAGGACGACCCTGATGACACAGCTGGACATGGCCTATGTGCAGTCCCAATTCCCCGGCCTGACGCAGGACTGGGTGTTCTTCGACAATGCCGGCGGCGCGCAGATCGCTCAGCCCGCGCTGGACCGCATGGTCGAGTTCCTGACGCACCGCAACGTCCAGATCGGGGGCAGCTATGCGGTGTCGCAGGCCGCGGCCGAGGCGCTGATGGCGGGCCGTCGCGCCGCGGCGACGCTGGTCAATGCCGCCCGCCCCGAGGAGATCGTCTTCGGCCCCTCGACCACGGTGCTGATGGGCAACCTGATGCAGGCCATGCGCCGCCAGTTCGCGCCGGGCGACGAGGTGATCGTCACCATGGCCGATCACGAAAGCAATATCGGCCCCTGGACCCGGCTGGAGGAGTTCGGCGTCGTCATCAAGGTCTGGCCGCTGAACGCGGACACGATGGACCTGCAGCTGGCCGATCTGGCCCCGCTGATGACCGACCGCACCCGTTTGGTCTGCGTGACGCATGTGTCCAACATCCTGGGTCAGGTGCATCCGATCGCGGATTTCGCCCGCTTCGTCCACGACCATGGCGCGCGGATCTGCGTCGATGCGGTCGCCTATGCGCCGCACCGGCTGATCGACGTGCGGGCCTGGGATGTCGATTACTATGTCTTCAGCCTGTACAAGGCTTACGGGCCGCATGGCGCGCTGATGTACGGGAAATACGACCTGCTGGCCGAACTGGACGGGCTGTACCATTACTTCTATGGCAAGGATAAGGTTTCGGCCAAGCTGGAGCCCGGCAATCCCAGCTATGAGGCCGCCTATGCCACCGACGGCATCCTTGAATACCTGACCACGCTGGCCCGCCATCACGGCGCGACGGGCGACGACCGCGCCCTGCTGGCTGCCGCCTTTGATCTGATCACCGCGCAGGAGGATGCGCTGACCGACCGCCTGCTGGCCTGGCTGTCGGCGCGCAACGATTGCCGCGTCATCGGCGGATCGGTCAACCGCGACAGCACCCGCGTGCCGACCATCGCGTTCAAGTTCGACGGCATCGATTCCGGCGCCGTCGCCCGCGCGATGGACGATCACGGCATCGCCATGCGGTTTGGCGATTTCCATTCGCGGCGCCTGGTCGAGCATCTGGCCGAGGATCAAGACGGCGGCGTGCTGCGCGTGTCGATGGTGCATTACAACACGCTGGACCAGGTCGACCGCCTGACCGATGCGCTGGCCCAGATCGTCGCATGAGCGGGCTGGACCTGGTCATCGCAGGCGGCACGGTCGTCACCGCCGCCGACAGTTATGCCGCCGATATCGGCATCCGCGACGGGCGCATCGCCCAGATAGGACATGACCTGACCGGGGCCGAGCGGATCGACGCCACGGGGCTGCTGGTCCTGCCGGGCGGGATCGACGCGCATGTGCATCTGGATCAGCCGACATCGGACGGCACCACCATGGCGGACGATTTCGCCAGTGGCACCCGGTCGGCGGCGGCCGGGGGCAACACGACCGTGCTGCCCTTTGCGCTGCAGATCAAGGGCCAGTCGCTGCGCGCCTGCGTCGAGAATTATCACCGCAAGGCGCAGGGCAACTGCCACACCGACGTGTCCTTCCACCTGATCGTCACCGACCCGACCCCGCAGGTGCTGGGGCAAGAATTGCCGGCGCTGGTGCGCGACGGGTACACGTCCTTCAAGGTCTTCATGACCTATGACGACCTGGTCCTGAACGACGCCCAGATCCTGGACGTGTTCGAAGTGGCTCGCCGCGAACGCGCCTTGGTCATGGTCCATGCCGAGGGGCATGACGCGATCCGCCACCTGACCCGCCGCCTGGAGGCCGAGGGCCGCACCGCGCCCTATTACCACGGCCAGGCCCATGCCCAGATCGCCGAACGCGAGGCCACGCACCGCGCCATCAGCCACGCCCAGCTGATCGACGTGCCGGTGGTGATCGTCCACGTGTCGGGCCGCGACCCGATGGAGCAGATCCAGTGGGCCCGCGCCCGCGGCATGAAGGTTCATGCCGAGACATGCCCCCAATACATCGCCCTGACCGCCGACGACCTGCGCGGGCTGAACATGGATTTCGACGGCGCGAAATACGTCTGTTCCCCGCCGCCGCGCGATGCGGACAGCCAGGCGGCGATCTGGCAGGGGTTGCGGGACGGGACGTTCGACATCTTTTCGTCCGACCACTGCCCGTTCCGCATTGACGCCACGGGCAAGGACACGCCCAGCGCGCGATCGTCGTTCAAATACGTGCCGAACGGCATTCCGGGGGTGGAAACCCGTCTGCCGATCCTGTTTTCCGAAGGCGTCGGCAAAGGGCGCATCAGTCTGCAGCGTTTCGTGGCGCTGACATCGACCAACCCGGCGCGGCTCTATGGCCTCTATCCGCAGAAGGGCAGCATCGCCATCGGCGCGGATGCCGACCTGGCACTGTGGGATCCGTCCCTGACCCGGCCGATCCGGCAGGCCGACCTGAACCACGGTTGCGACTATACCCCGTATGAGGGGCTGGAGATCACCGGCTGGCCCGTCCGCACCCTGCTGCGGGGTCGGACCATCGCGCAGGACGGCGTCCCGGTGGGCGATCCCAGCGGCGGCCACCTGTCGCGCGGCACCAGCGAGGCTTTCCTTCAGGGCAAGTGAGTTGACGATGCTCAGGGGCACGGGCCATCGGCGGGTATAAGCCGTTGCCAAGATGGCAGGCCCATGCCGCCATCCCCCCATACCCGGCGCAATCCTGATGTCTGCCGTCGTCTTGCAATCCCATCGGCCACAGGATGCGTAAAATTCGGCATTCGCGACATATGGACCGGGGTGAAACGACCTGCGAACTGGTATATCCAAGGGGGGATGACAGATCCCATGTTCCCTTTACCAGTCGCAAAGGTTGCCCGACATGAAGATCCTCTTTGCAGACGATCATGATCTGATCCGCGAAACGCTGGTCATGTTCTTGGCATCGCAGGGCCTGGGCCCCATTACCGAAGTCGGGGATGTCGAAGCCGCCGAACAAGCCCTGCGCGACGAAAAGACCGGCTTTGACCTGATCCTGTTGGACTACGACATGCCCGGTATGAACGGTCTTGCAGGTCTGGCGCAGGTCCGGCAGCTGGCGGGGACATGCCCGGTCGCCATCCTGTCGGGCACGGCCAGCAGCGCCATCGCGCGCAGCGCGATCGCGGCGGGGGCACGTGGCTTTCTGCCCAAGACCATCGGCGCGAAATCGATGGCCTCGGCGATTTCGCTGATCGCCGCTGGAGAGGTCTTCGTGCCCTATGGCTTTCTTGACAAGGCGACCGAACAGCCGGTCGGCGATCTGACGACGCGTGAGACCCAGGTTCTCAGGGGGCTCAGCGAGGGACGCTCCAACAAGGACATCGCGCGCGACCTGGGCCTGCACGAGGTCACGATCAAGCTGCACGTCAAGACGCTGTGCCGCAAGCTGGACGCCAGGAACCGGACCCAGGCCGCGATGATCGCACGCGACCGTCATCTGCTGGGCTGATATCAAGGCCCCATGACCTTATCCATCGGCCAGCCCGCACCTTTGTCCAGATCCCGGCTGACGCTGTCCGATGACAGCATCGCGACGCGGCTGCTGATGGTCGCGCTGGCGGGGGCGGTGTTGTTTCACGGCGGGCTTCTGCCCTTCACCCATGCCAATACCTACGACGCCTTCATCCACATGTTCTTTGCCGACAGCTATCACCGCAGCTGGTTCGACCTGTGGGAGCCGCGCTGGTACACGGGCTTTGCCACCACCTCCTATCCACCCGGCACGCATATGGCGATCGCCGCGCTGATGCAGGTGATGCCGCTGCGGGCCGCCTTCGTCGTGGTGATGCTGGCCGGGGTGCTGCTGCTGACGACGGGCGTCTTCCGCTTTGCCAAGCTGTGGGTGGGACCGGTCCCTGCGGGATATGCGGCGATCCTGCTGGTCATCGCGTCATCGATCTCGGAAACGGTGCATCTCTTTGGACAGCTGCCGACGATCTTTTCGCTGGGCGTCTTCCTGAACGGCCTGCCTTTCGCCTATCGCTGGATCCTGCAAGGGGGGACGGCGCAACTGGCCGGGGCCGTGATCTTTGCTTCGGCCACGACCGCCTGTCATCACGTCACCACCATCTTCGGCGGCGCGCTGTTCGTCTTGCCTCTGGGGGTCCGGGCGCTGCTGGATGTCGGCGTGATGCACCCGGCGCGCCGGCCCATCCACCGCCTGACCCGCCTGATCAGGCCCATCCTGCGCGGGCTTCTTCTGGCGGTGCTAATGCTGTCGGCCATCGCCATCACCGTCTGGCCTTATTGGAGCTGGTCGGTCAGCGACCCCATCACCCAGGTTCCCATCCCCCATGGCAGCCGCGAGAATTTCCTGGCGCGGCCCAACCTGGGCTTCATCTTCTTCGTGCTGCCCTGGGGTCTGTTGATCCTGTTCCTGCCCTATGTCATCCTGCGCCTGTGGGGTCGGCGGATGTGGCCGTTGGGCTTTTCGATCCTGCTCTGCTCCCTGCTGGGCACCGGCGGCACGACCGAACTGCCGCGCAAGCTGTTGGGCGGGGCCTTCGACATCCTGACGCTGGACCGCTTCACCTTCTGGGCCAGCATCCTGATCCTGCCCTTCGGCGGGCGATTGGTGACCAGCCTGATGCATGGTCGCGGTGCGGATGCCCTGCGCGACGCCTTCGGGCGGGGGATGCACCGTGTCATTATCGGCGGCGGCTTTGCAGCCATGGTCTGCATCGCCGTCGGGGCGGCCATTCTGCCGGTGCTGCAACCGACCCAGCCGCGTTTCATCGAACCGGACCCCATCGCGAATTTCATGTCCAGCGACGACCATGACCGCTGGCGATACCTGACCTTGGGGTTCGGCGACCAGTTCGCCTATGTTTCTGCCATGACGACGGCGCAATCGGTGGATGGCAACTACCACTCGGCCCGCCGCCTGCCCGACATGACCCGGTTTTCCGTCGAACGGCTCGAGAATGCCAAATACCTGGGCGTCCCAGGCCTGGGGTCGCTGCAACAGTTTCTGGTCAATGCCGATGGCTATCGGCTGAAATACGTCTTCTCGAACGACGAATTCTATGACCCTCTGCTGTTCTTCACGGGGTGGACCCGGCTGAACCGGCTGCAGAACGGCGTCACGGTCTGGGAACGCGCCGATGTCACCGCCCTTGAACCTGTCCAGCCGCGCCGAGAGATGAGCCCCGCCGATACGATCCTCTGGGGGGTGCTGCCACCCGGCGCCCTGTTGCTGGCGGCGGCGATCTTTCTGGGCCAGGCGCTGCGGGGTGGGTTCGGATCGGCGGGGACGCTGCCCGTGGCCCCGCCGCCGGACCCGGCCGGATTTCGCCATCCCCGGCTGATTCGCTGGTCGTTGCGTATCGGGGCGGCGCTGGCGGTGGCTTTGATCATCACCGGGGGCGTGGCGCTTCAGCGGCATCTGCGACCGCCGGACGGCCCGGAATACGTGATCACCCGCTATTTCCAGGATCTGGATTTCAGGCGGTTCGAAGAAGCCTGGGGACGTCTTGACCCCGAAACCCGCCCCAGCTTTCAGGCGGCGCTTTTTGGCTGGCGTTGGACGGGGGGGCTTGTCGCCTCCTATGCAAAGCTGACCGACATCCGGCTGATCCCTGGCCAACGCAGCAATAACATCGCCGATTTCGAGGTCGAGCTGCATTGGCTCAGCGCGCTCGACACCCACGAACAGAAGATCGCAATGCGCGCGGTTCGCCGCGATGACGGATGGTTCCTGCTGCCCCGTGGATTGCGCCCCCAGCAAAGCCCCGAACGCCTGACCCGCCTGGCCGAAATGGGGTGGAACCTGACCGGCCGACGCCAGCCGCGGATCGAGACGGACCTGCATCGCGACCGTCTGGACCGGCCCCGCATCGTCGTGCCATCGGCCGTGCTGGTCCAGCACAAGGGGCGCTTCCACCTGCTGGGCCGCATCTGGAATGCCGACAGCGAACCCGCGCTGACCAGCCTGTTCGGCGACATGCTGGCGGGCAAACGGATCCTGTCCCATCAGGCGGCGGGGCTGGCGGGCGGCCAGCGCCTGATGCCCGGGCAAAGCGCGGGCTTCCGCATCGATTTCGAAGGCGTGCCGCGGCTGGATCATGCGGGTCGGAACTATGACCCGGCCATCTATGTCCCACCAGTGCTTGATCGGGCGCCGGAACGCGCGGCGCTGCAGGCGCGGGCGCTGACGACGGGCCAGGACCTCTATCCCGCGATCATGCTGTCGGGGCTGCGCGTCGCGCGGGGTGCTGACGGCCATGTCCTGACGGGGCTTGCGACCAATACCGGCACGCAATCCGCCGCACTGATCCGCATCACGGCAGAGCTTTCGGGCGCCGACGGCCAGCCCATCTGGGTCGAACCCGGCTTTCTGGAGGAAAACATCCATCCCGGCCAAAGCGCCCCTTTCCGCGTCATCCTGCCCCTGCGATCCTCGATCAGGGTGATCGACCGCCTGACCGCGCCGCAGATCGTGGTGAACGGCAGCAACCAGCAGGCCGACCTGACCCTGGCCCCGCCCCCCAGCCTTCCGGTCACGGTGCCGGGATATGGGGGGCTGCGGCTGCATGCCTCGACGATGACCCATGATCCGGTGTTCTAAGATGATGCGACCCCTATGCATGATGATCCTGCTGGCCGGCCCCGCCGGGGCCGAACCGGTCGTCACCGACGGCTTCGGCATCCTGCCCACGCGGCTTCTGGGCCCAGATCGGGCGACATGGACGGATGCCCCCACGGGCGGCGCACCGGCAGATCCCGGCGATCCGGCCACCGTCCTGCTGTTTGCGGGGCCGAAGCTGCTGGTGGCCGGGCGTGACAGGGCGCATCTGGTCGCCCTGGGTCTGGACCAGCACGGCAACCTTGTCCGCGATGGGCAGATCACGACCTTCAGCATGCCGGACGGCACGTTGCCCGACCAACGGACGCGGAACGGCATCGCCGACATCCTGCACCTGCCGCCACCCAAGGCGCGCCGCATGACCGTGGGTGCCCAGATCGGCGACCGCCAAAGCCCGCCCGCCGATCTGGCGGTGACGGCGGATCTGTCCGCGCTTGTCCCCCGGATCCGGGCCCCCGAACCCCCATCGGCCCGGATTGACCTGCTGCAGCTGGAAAGCCTGCCCCTGACCGACCGCCATGGCAACGTCGTTCCCGACGGGATCGCGCTGGACCTGACGATGCTGGGCGCAAATGGGGCCGCGCTTGCCACGCCCGTGACCCTGGCCGGACGCGCGCAGACCGTCCTGGTGCCCCGCGACATGCAGGGGACACAGGATGCGCGGATGGCGCTTGGGGCGCAGCAGGGGCCTGTCGCGCCGATCGATTTCGGGCGGGTGGTTCCCCTGCCCGCCCCGCCGATTGCGGCATGGTCCCTTGGGGCCCTGGATCTGATGGTCCTGCGCATAGGCCCCATCGGCACGCAGGACGGACACCTGATGCCCGATGGCACCCCGGTCCGTGTGACGACCGATGACGGCATCGCGACTGGCTGGTTGCGGGATGGCCAGGTCGAACTGCAGCTGCCCCGGCCTGCGGGCCTTGGTCCGATGATGCTGCAGCTGGATCTGCCGGGGCTGTCGGAACGCCGTCGGGTTGCCCCCGGCCTGCCCCCGCCCGCCCCGATCGAGGCCAGCGAATGATCCGGCGCGTCAGGATCGCCGCGCAGGTCGCGGCCGCGCTGGTCTTCGTGGCGGGTCTGTGGGCCGCGCTTGGCGCGACCGCCGAGGTCTATCGCCAGCTGGAGGAGCGCGAGGTGACCCATCGCTATCTGGCCGAGGCTGTCACGCCCGTGCCGGGCGCGCGCGACATGGTCGACTGGCAGGCCCCCCGCGCAGCCTTGGCGCGTCCTCTGACCGAAGGCGATGCGGTCCAGATCGGTCGCGCGATCACCGCCGCATGGCAGTTGCTGACCGTGGCCCAGGACGAGGGCACCCCCGATCTGCTGTCGGACGCCTTCAGCGGCGTCGCGCTTGGGCGGGCGCGCCGGTCGGTCGCGGATGCGCAGGCCGGGGGCGGACGGATGGCAGTCCTGTCGATCACCGCCCAACCGACCTTCTTCCATCGGGATGGGTCGGTCTTTCAGGCACGGCTGCGGATGCGGGTCTCGCGCCACATCGCCTCGGCGACCACGCTGCTGCACCATGAGGTGACAGAGGACGCAGGCATCATCACCCTGATGAACGAAAGCAGCGGCTGGCGCGTCTATCAGTACCAGCGCGATGCCGGTCTGCCTGCCGCGCTGCCCGCGCTGCCCGCGCTGCGACAGGACCATCCCGCCCTGGGCAACGGCCTGAACTATTTCCCCGCCGACCGGCCTTGGCGGCGGTTCTGGCCGAATTTCGACATCCTGCAGGTCCGGACCGATTTCGCACGCATCCGCGCCCTGGGCGGCACATCGGTGCGGATCTTTCTGACGCATGACGATTTCACCGCCCCCGACCCATCCGACGCGCTGCAGAACCTGGCCCGCCTTTTGGCCGTGGCCCAGCTGGAGGGGCTGCAGGTCGTGCCCACGCTGTTCGACCAGCGGCCCGGATATCGCACCGGCCTGTGGGGGCAGGATGCGGTGATGCTGGCCAATGTCCTGCCGATCCTGGCGGCCAAGGGCAGCGTGGCGATGATCGACCTCAAGAACGAACCCGATCTGGATTTCGAAAGCCATGGCCAAGGCCAGGTCGAGGCATGGCTGCTGACCATGCTGTTCCAGGTCCGGCTGCTGGCGCCGGATCTGCCGGTGACCGTCGGCTGGTCTTCGGCGCGATATGCGGGGGTACTGGCACCCTTGCTGGATGCGATCAGCTATCACGACTACACGCCGCCGGGCGAAAGCCTGTCGGCCCTGCAGGCGGCGCATCAGGCGGCGGGCGACAAACCGGTTCTGGTGACGGAGATCGGATACACCTCCTATGACGCGCTGCTGGGATGGCCAGCATCCGAAACGGCCCAGGCCCAGGCGCTGGACGCGCGTCTGGACGCGCTGTTGAACGCGCCCCGGCCCGCCGATGCCGTGATGGTCTGGACGCTGACCGATTTCGTCCGGGTCGATCCCGGTGCGGTCGGCGCCAATCCCCTGATCCGCAAACGGCAGGCCGCTTACGGGATGGTGGACATCCACGGTCGCGAAAAGCCGGCCGCCGACGTCCTGCGCCGCCATTTCAGCGCCGCCCCATCCGAAAGCATAGCCGACTGACCCGATGCACCGCCCGCCGATGCACAGGAAACCGCGCGTGATACAACGCAGGGGCGTATGAACAGGCGTATTTGCTGACAGCAGAAAGGCCGATGTCATGCCCCGCATCCGACTTGCCCTTGTGACTGCCTTCCCACCGGGACGGCAGAGCCTGAACGAATATGGCTGGCACCTTGCGCTGGCACTGGCCAAACACCCCGATGTCGCGGACCTGGTCGTGCTGGCCGACCGGCTGGAGGACGGAACGGCCGACCTGAACCCAACCGATCTGCCGGCAAACCTGACCCTGAAGCGGGTCTGGCGGTTCAACAGCCTGGGGACCACACCATGCCTGCTGCGATGCCTGTCGCAACAGGCGCCCGACGGCGTCATCTGGAACCTTCAGATGGGCAGCTTCGGCGACCGCGAAATTTCGGCGGCCCTGGGCCTGCTGGCCCCGGCCCTTGCCCGCATCGGGCGGCCCAGCGGGGTCATCGCGCACAACATCCTGGCGGGGATGGATCTGGACAAGACCCAGCTGCAGGGCCAGCGCCTGCGCCAGGGCGTCGTGCGGGCTGGGGCGGCGGTCGTGACCCGCGCCATGCTGGCCGCCAGCTATACCACCGTCACGCTGCGCAGCTATCGCGACCTGCTGGGGGCGCGGCATCCGCAGGCGCGCGTCGATCTGGTGCCGCATGGCACCTTCGCGCAGGCGCCCCGCCGCCCCATGCCCCTTTCCTCACGCCCGCCGCGTATCGTCACCATGGGCAAGTTCGGAACCTACAAGCGGCTCGAGACCCTGCTGGAGGCTTTTGACATCCTGCGGCAAGGCCCAGGCTTCGCCGATGTCAAGCTGCATGTCGGCGGTGGCGATCATCCCGCGACGCCGGGCTATGTCGCGGGCATTGCGGCGTCGCGACAGCATGATCCGCGCGTGCGGTTCCACGGCTATCTTCCCGAAAACCAGATCGAGGATTTCTTCGGTCAGGCCCGGCTGGCGGTCTTTGACTATTCCGCCACGACGGGCAGTTCGGGCGTGCTGCATCAGGCGGCCAGCCTGGGGGCCGTCCCCGTCTTTCCCCATATCGGGGATTTCGTCGATGTCTGCCGCGACGAAGGCCTGGACGGGGCGCATTTTGCGGCCGGCGATGCGGCCGACATGGCGCGCGCGATCGCCCGCATGCTGACCGATGCCGATTCGGCACAGGCTCTGGCCGACAGCAACCTGGCCGCATCGGCCCAGATGCCCATCGCCGATGTCGCCGCCTATCACGTCCGGCGCATGATCGCGTTGCAGCCGATCGGATCATCGGCCTGCCCCAGCGGACAGCAAGGCGACTGTCCGAAAGGTTAACGCCCTTGTTGCGGACGGGCAGGACCTCTGCGGATGCCCGTCCGACCATACCGGACGCGACCGGGCGAGATGCAGCGAAAGCCGCGACAACGGTGACAGCCACCCGCCAAGGAAAGTCGCCATGCAGATGCTTTCGATCATCACCCCGTCGCGTGCCGTCCAGCCTGCCGTAATCCTGTCGCTGGACATCGTCATCCCCTGCTTCAACGAGGAACGCCGTCTGGACATCGATGCCCTTCTGGGCGCCCTGGATGCGACGCCGGGGCTTCGCCTGACCTGCGTCGATGACGGCAGCAGCGACGCCACGCTGTCGGTGCTGCAGCGCCTTGCCGCCGCTGCGCCCGGGCGGGTCCGCGTTCTGCCCCTGTCCCGCAATCAGGGCAAGGCCGAGGCCGTCCGCCAGGGCCTGCTGAAAGCCTGCACCGGGCCGGATGCCGCCCAGCTGGTGGGATACTGGGACGCCGATCTTTCGACGCCTCTGGACGCGATCGAGGATTTCCGCCGGGTGATGATCCGCCTGCCCGAGGTTCAGATGGTCTTTGGGTCGCGCCGGGCGCTGCTGGGCCACCGCATCCGGCGCAGCGCGATGCGGCGGATCATTTCACGCATCTGCGCGACGCTGGCAGGCGCGGCCATCGGCCTGTCCGTGGGCGACAGCCAGTGCGGCGCCAAGCTGATGCGCAATTCGGACGATTTGCGCGCGGCCCTTGCCCGCCCCTTCGACAGCGGTTGGTTGTTCGACGTCGAGCTGTTCGCCCGGCTGTCAAACCGTTGGGCCAGCCCGCGCGAGGCCTTTTTCGAACTGCCCCTGACCCAATGGCACGAGGTTCCCGGTTCCAAGGTCACCAGCCGCGCCGTCCTGTCCAGCGGCTTGCTGATGCTGCGGCTGATCGGGCGCAACCGCCTGGCGCCGTCGCGGCCCCACGGCAGGGCGGCCTGACGCCATGCGCATCCCCGCCGCATCGACCGCCCTTCTGATCTTCCTGTCCTCGAACCTGGCAAACCTGGGCAACCTGGTCTTCAACATGCTGTTCGGGCGCTGGATGAGCCCCACCGATTTCGCCCTTCTGGCCGCCTGCCTGACGGTTCTTCTGGGCGGGATGGGCCTTCTGGAGGCCCTGCGCATGGCCGCCAGCCACCAGATGGCCGACGCCGCCCCCGACCGCCGCGCCGCGCAGGAAGCGGCCTTGGCGCGCCTGTCCCGCCGCGCCTTGCTACCCGGCCTGATCCTGTCGATCCTGGGGGCGGCTGTCTGGTTGGCGCTTCAGGGGCGCGATGCCGCGCCTTGGGTCCTGCTTTTCATGGCACTGCCCGTGGCGATGCCGCTGTCGATCCTGCGCGGGCTGGCCCTGGGTCGGATGCAGGCGGTCCCCGTCGTCGTGTCAGCCCAGGCCGAGATGCTGTTCCGGCTGCTGGGCGCTGTGCTGGCCTGGCAGGCCGGGCTGGGCATGGGGGGCGTCGTTTTGGCATTGGCACTGTCGATCGGGGCGGCGTGGCTGGTTCTGGACCGTAGCGTGGTGATGCCCGCGCTGCGCCGCCACGCACCGGCCAATCTGCCGGTCGGCCGACTGGTGGTCGCATCGCTTCCCTTCGCGGCCCTGCAGGCGGCCCAGTTGGGGGCGCTGGACGCGGATGTCCTGCTGGCCTGGCTGGTGCTTCCGGCGGACCAGACGGGATTGGTCGCCGCGCTGTGCCTGTTCCAGCGGGTGCAATTCTATGCCTGTTTCGGTCTGGCCTCCGTCCTGCTGCCGGCCGTGGCGCTGGCCCGAGCCCAAGGTGCCCCTCTGGGTCCGGCAGTCCGTCCCATCATCCTGCTTTCCGGGGCCGTGGCGGCAACCTGCCTTCTGGCCGCGACCGTCTTTCCGACATGGGTGCTGAACGCGCTGGTCGGGCCGCAATATGCGGCGGCGGCGACCGGCCTTGGCATGGCCTCGGGGGCTGCGGCGCTGTTCACCTTCGGCTATATGGCCGCGACGCTGATGTTGGCGCAAGGTGACTGGCGCGGTCTGGCCATTCTGACGGCGGGGGCCGCGTGCCAGGGGCTGGCCATAATCGCCCTGCCCCATGCCACCCTGGAGGGGTTCCTGATCACCAAGCTGGTCGCCCAAGGCGCCGCGGCACTGGGCCTGGCCATGGTGCTGCTGTTGCCCGCACGATCACAACGCCCACAGCCCGCATCGGTTGGGATCAGACCATGATCGGGGTGATGCGCCTTTTTGCCCTGCTGGCGATCCTGCTTGCAGATGCCGCCCCGGCATCGAGCCAGGAAAAGCCTTGGACCGGCGCAACCGGGGGCATCCTGCGCCTGCCCAATTCGAACCAGGCCCATGATGACGGCAATGCCTTCGGCGAGGCCTGGGGCAAGATCGACCGGACATTGTACCGGACCACCAAGGACAGGATGACGATCTTTGCCTTGGGCAATGCCGTCACGGATTCGGCCGGGCATGGCTATAACAGCACATCCAAGATCGGCGTCGGGCTGGCATGGTCGCGTCAGGTGACCCCCGCGCTGAATGTCACGCTCAGCCTGCGCCACGACTGGGCCCGTGAACGCGACACGGGTCTGCGCCAGCAGGGGCTGCGGGCGGCGCTGGACTATTACTACTATCGCTATCGCGAGGCCGAACCGGGGCTGCGGATGTGGGGTCTGCCGATGCGTGGCACGATCCTGAAAAGCTATGGCACGCTGGCCTATCCGGGATCCCTGCAGGATGGCGACCGGAACCTGGTGCTGACGATGGGGGGCGAATTGTCCCGCGACCTGACATTGGGGCGCGCCGGTCTACTGATATCGCCATTCCTTGATGTCGACATGGCATGGGATCTGGACGGGAATGATTACAACAACAAGCTTGTCTTGGGTGGAGGTATCAAGCTGCGCCGCCCCTTGCCGACCGGAGAGGTCTTCGCATCCGCACGGCTGCAATCGGACTATCGCTGGCAGCAGGATCGCGACCGCCTGACGGTGCGGCCCGGCGTTCAGATCGGCTGGTATGTCGGATTTTGAAGGCGCGGACAATTGATGGCCCGCGAAGCCCGCACGGCAGGGCGAAATGCCCCGCCGCGTGGAATTGCGTCCCGGATCAGCTGGCTTCGGCCAGAACGCCGCACAGCATCCGGTCGCCCGCGTCGCCCGACGGTTGCGAGGTCAGATCATCGGCCTGCGCGTGCAGCATGAAGGCCGTGCCGTCATCATCCGAAATCAGGTCTGCGCCCAGTTCGGGGATGAAATATTCGACGATGATGGCTCCGTTCTCGGGGACATGGACATTGGGCATGTCCCCGATATGGGGGCCGTTTTCCGACAAAACGCCATGGTCTTCGCCATCCTGGGCCAGATGGCCGCCGGCGCTTTTGAAATCGGGGCCCTCGCACAGGCCGGTTTCATGCAGGTGCGCGCCATAGATGCCTTGCGGCACATCCATCAGCTGGATCTTGACATGCATCATGCCGGACGGCGTTTCGGTCGCTTCGACCGTACCGCGGGCATTGTCCTGACCATCGGCCAGATCGGCGGACAAGGATGTGGTTTCGGCCGCCATCACCGGACCGGCGGCAAGAATGGCAAGAAGGGTGGCTGTTTTAACGCGGGTCATCATGTCATCCTGTGTGTTGTGTCGGTTCTGCCCAATCAACGGCGCGGGGCGGACGATGTTCCATCCGCAGGGCGCCGCAACCCTTCAGCAGACAATCCCAAGATGCTGTTTTCCGACCGATCACGCGTCAAAACGGGAACTTTGGCGGGGTTTCCGCGTCAATTTGCAGAGTGAACATTCCCCGATCAAAGGATTTGACCATGCGCTTCGTGACCCTTGGACTGACCGCCGCCATCCTGACCCTGTCGGCCTGCGGCGACACCACGACGGAACGGGCCGCCACGGGTGGGGTGGGCGGTGCCGTCGTCGCCGGACCCGTCGGTGCGGTTGTCGGCGGGACGGCCGGTGCCCTTGGCGGCATGAACTGATCGCCTCCACCGATCCGCAGGATGATGACAAGGCCGTGCCCCAAACCGGGGCGCGGCCTTTCGCATGGCCTTGCGAGGCGGATTGCCATCCCCTACATCTGACACGAATGACAGAAGGAACACCCGATGGCGATGGAAGCCCATGACATCGAAGCCCTGATCCAGGCCGCATTTCCCAATGCGAAGATCACGATCACCGATCTGGCCGGCGACGGAAACCACTATGCCGCCGAGGTTATCGATGAAAGCTTCCGCGGCCAGAACAGGGTCCAGCAGCAGCGCGCCGTCTATGCCGCGCTGCAAGGCAAGATGGATGGCCCGGCCGGTGCGCTGCACGCATTGGCGCTGACCACCAAGGCACCCGCCTGAGGCGGTCCCTGCCCCGAATTCCGGCCCTTCGATCACAGGGCCCGCGACCAAGAGGATTGCGCAAATGAGCGACGTGACCACGAATATCAAGGAAATCATCGACACGAACCCGGTGGTTCTGTTCATGAAGGGCACCAAGGAAATGCCGCAATGCGGATTTTCCAGCCGGGTTGCCGGGGTGCTGAACTATATGGGCGTGTCGTTTCAGGACGTGAACGTTCTGGCCGATCAGGACCTGCGTCAGGGCATCAAGGATTTTTCGGACTGGCCGACGATCCCGCAGTTGTATGTGAATGGTGAATTCGTCGGCGGCTGCGACATCATCACCGAGATGACCCTGTCGGGCGAGTTGGACCAGCTGTTCGCGCAGAAAGGCATCGAATATGATCAGGCGGCGGCGGACAAGATCCGCGAAGCAAACGCCTGATATGAAAAAGGGCGCCGCAAAGGCGCCCTTTTTTTCTGTCAGATCACGTCGTCTGGATCGTGATAGATATCGCTTCGGCGGCTTTCCTGTACCTTGGCGGCCAAGGTGATGCCGACCGCGAAGGCACCGATCAGCTTGGCCATGCTTCCGGCGTTGCTGTTCGAGCTTTGACGCGCCTGCTGGACGAATTTCTCCGTCGAACGCTGTGCCGACTGGATATTCCTTGTCGACAGCCCCAACGACGTTGCCGTGTCCCGCACCGTGCCAAAGACCCGGCGTTCGGTATCGTTGGCCAGCTTGGCGGCGCGAAACCCTGCCTCGTCCATCAGCGAATGCGCCTTGGATTCGACCGTGGCGACAACCTTGTCGGCTTCGGACCGTGCCCGGGCAACAGCGGCATCGGTGGCAAGCGAGACCCGTGCTTCGACCTCTTTCTTGAGATCATCGGAACTGGGCATCTTGTGCTTTTCACGCGATGACATGGCGATCAGCACCAGCGCGATGACCACAAAGCCACCACCGATGGCCAGCGACGCCAAGGCGGCACCCCAGTCAAGTTCGGTTGCCAGATAGGACCACAGTGCCGCGACCAGAAAACCAAGGCCGACGGCACCGACCAGACCGGCGACACCTTTCAGTGCCGCACGGCGGGCCTTGTCCGTCAAAGCGAGTTTTGCATTGCGGGCAAAATCAAACATCTGCGGCTCAGCGACGCGCGATCAGCAGGCCGACCAGGAAGCCGACGCCAGCCGCGATGCCCAAGGATTGCGCCGGATTGCGGCGAACCATTTCGGACACTTCGTCATAGCGCTCTTCGGCATAGATCGCGGCTTCATGGGCCTTCTGCTGACCGGCGTCGTACAGACGCTCGGCCTCCAGGCGTGCGCGCTCGGCATATTCCTGGCCGGTTTCGCGTGCGCGATCGGCATAGTTGCGCCCCGCCTCGACCGCGTCATTGGCCAGTTCCGAACCGCGCTGTGCAAGACGATCTGCGCCCGAGTTGTTCGCCAGGTTGTTTACCGTGTCCCGAACGTCGTTCTGCACCTTGCGCGCACCCTCGTTCAGGTCGTTCTTGGCTTCCTGTGCGGCGGCTGCTGCGTCGCGCTTGACGTCGTCGGCGGAGGTCGAATTTGCCATCGTAAAATCCTTTCATCGGTGTCGTTTCACCTTCGATGGACAAACAAATGTGCAAGATGATTGTTCCCGACCGGATCAAAAATCTTTGTTGACAGCCCCGGATACCCCAACGCGTCCTGCGCGCAGGCCGCGCGGGTCTTGCCATTGCGGCACCGGCCCGGATCAGCCTGCCGATGAAGCCGGTTGCACAATTCCGGCACGGCATGCTGATAATGCGCCAAGCGGCAGGCAGGACGGACGCGCCCCATCGACACAAGATCCACAAGGATCGGCTGACGCGCGGCTGTCCACAGGGGGGATGAGACATGAGCAGGATTGGTCTTGATGCGACGGATATCCGCATCCTTGCAGCCGTCCAGAAGCACGGTCAGCTCAGCAAGACGCGGCTGGCCGAGATCGTCAACCTGTCGCCCACCCCCTGTCTGGCACGATTGACGCGGCTGAAGGGAGCCGGCCTGATCCGCGGATATCATGCCGATATCGCGCTGGAACGGATCGGAAGCTTTTCGCAGGTCATCGTCACGATATCGCTGGCCCTGCATCGCAAGGTCGATTTCGACCGTTTCGAGACCCATATCCGCGCCCTGCCCGAGGTGACCGAATGCATCGCGACGGGTGGCGGGATGGATTACGTCCTCAAGGTCCTTACCCCGAACCTGGCTGCCTTTCAGACGCTGATGGAAACCATGCTGGAGGCCGAACTGGGGATCCAGCGCTACATGACCTATATCGTCACCCGACAGGTCAAATCCGCGCAGCCGGATATCGTCGGATTGATGCGCCAGACCGCCGCGCAGGACTGAGCGCCCTTGCAGGAGCCGCGTCCCGCGCCGGATCGTCTGAGGCCAGCTGACCGAACGGTCTGAACAACCCGGCAAGAACAGACCGTCCGGGCGTATCCCGATCCGATTTCAGCCCGCGATGTCAGAAAATCCGCGCTTAGATCGCGTCATCGGCCCCATCATCCCCGGCCCGCATCGGCCCATGTTGCGCGAAAGAAGACGACAGATGACACAGACGCAAGATTTCGGTTTCGGCACGCAGATCCGCAAATCCCCCTATTTCGACGCGACGGTCAGATGGGGCGCCACGGGGTTTTCGGTCTATAACCACATGTATATTCCGCGCGATTTCGGGGACCCTGTCCAGAACTTCTGGAACCTGATCAACGAAGCGATCCTGTGCGATGTGGCCGTCGAACGCCAGGTCGAGATCACCGGCCCCGACGCGGCCCGCTTTGCCCAACTGCTGACGCCGCGCGATCTGTCCAAGATGGCGGTCGGACAGTGCAAATACGTCCTGATCACCAATGCCCAGGGCGGCATCCTGAACGACCCGATCATGCTGCGCTTGGCGGAAAACCATTTCTGGATATCACTGGCGGACAGTGACATCCTGCTGTGGGCACAGGGGGTCGCGGTGCATTCGGGGATGGACGTCACGATCAGGGAACCGGACGTATCGCCTCTGCAGCTGCAGGGGCCGAAATCGGGTCAGGTGATGCGGGCGCTGTTCGGCGACGCCATCACGGACCTGCGCTATTACTGGCTGCGCCAGGTCGAACTGGACGGCATCCCGCTGATCGTGTCGCGCACCGGCTGGTCCAGCGAACTGGGATACGAGCTGTATCTGCAGGACAGCAGTCGCGGGGACGAATTGTGGGAAAAGATCATGGCCGTCGGTGGCCCGATCGGTCTGAAACCGGGGCACACGTCGTCGATCCGCCGGATCGAGGGGGGAATGTTGTCCTATCACGCCGATGCCGACATCAACACCAACCCCTATGAGCTGGGACTGGACCGGCTGGTGAACCTGGATACCGAGGCCGATTTCATCGGCAAGGCCGCCTTGCGCCGCATCAGGGACGAAGGTCCGGCCCGCCGCCAGGTCGGCCTGGTGATCGAGGGCGAACCGCTGGCGGGTCCGAACACCACCTTCTGGCCCGTGACCCTTGACGGACGGACCGTGGGCAAGGTTACCTCGGCCATCCATTCGCCGCGACTTGGACAGAATATCGCACTGGCGATGCTGTCGGTCGCCGCGGCCCGTCTGGGCGCCCGCGTCCAGGTCCAGACCCGCGCCGGCGTGATGGCCGCCACCATCGTCGAACAGCCGTTCTACGACCCCAAGAAGTCCATCGCCGCGGCCTGAACCGCATGACCCGAAAGGAGCCAGAACCATGACAGACCCGTCGAACCCGCCTGAAGGGCAACGCATGGCACCTGGCTTCTTTCCCGACATGCCCGCGGATAACATCGCCCCCGGCGCCCCATCGATGGCCGACCCGCAGGGCGTCGTGGCACCGTTGAAGACCCCTGAACAACAACATCCCGGAGGCACCCATGTCGGCTGAACCGATCCTTCTGCAAGATCTGGACGGAACAGGCATCCTGCGCCTGACCCTGAACGATCCCATGCGCCGCAACGCCCTGTCCGAGGAGATGCTGGAAGAACTGGGGGCGGCCATCGCCCGGGCCGATACCGATGCGGCGGTGCGGGTGGTCGTGCTGGCCGCGAATGGCTCTGCTTTCAGCGCAGGCCACGACCTCAAGCAGCTGACCGCCGCGCGCGCCGCCCCCGATGGCGGCCAAGCCTATTTCGCGCGCATCATGGCGCTGTGTTCCGCGGTCATGCAGGCCATCGTGGCTTGTTCCAAGCCCGTCATCGCCGAAGTCACCGGCATCGCCACCGCCGCCGGCTGCCAGCTGGTGGCCAGCTGCGATCTGGCAATTGCGGCCGATGACGCGCGCTTCAGCACGCCGGGCGTCCATATCGGGCTGTTCTGTTCCACCCCCATGGTCGCCCTGTCGCGCAACGTGGCCCCGAAACACGCGATGGAGATGCTGCTGACCGGCGACATGACCCCGGCCGCCCGTGCAGCCCAGATCGGGCTGATCAACCGCGCCGTGCCCGCCGCCGACCTGCGCCGGACGACCATGGAGATCGCCGCCAGCATCGCGTCGAAATCGGCCATGACCCTGGCCGTGGGCAAGCGCGCCTTCTATGACCAGCTGGATATGACGCTGGCGCACGCCTATGACCACGCATCCGACGTGATGGTCCGCAATATGCTGGCGCGCGACGCCCAGGAAGGCATGGGCGCCTTCATCGACAAGCGCAGCCCCGAATGGCAGGATCGATAGGGCCATGGGTGCGAACCCCTTCAACACCGATCTGGACCGCAACCCGGCCAACCATCAGCCGTTGACGCCGCTGACCTTTCTGGAACGCGCGGCCAGCGTCTTTCCCGACCACAAGGCGATCGTGCATGGCGGGATCAGCCGCAGCTATCGCGATTTTTATGCACGGTCGCGGCGGCTGGCATCGGCCCTGACACGGGCGGGGATCGCGCGGGGCGACACGGTGTCTGTCCTGCTGCCCAACGTTCCGGCCATGCTGGAGGCGCATTACGGCGTGCCGATGTGCGGCGCGGTCCTGCATTCGATCAACACCCGCCTGGACGCGGCCACCATCGCCTTTCAGCTGGATCATGCCGGGTCGCGCGTGGTGATCGTCGATACCGAATTCCGGCCACTGCTGCGCCAGGCCTTGGCGCTGACCCGCGTGACGCCGCTGGTCTTGTCCAGCGCCGATCCGGAATGGGCGGGGGTCGCGGATGGGGACGAATACGAAGCCTTTCTGGCCGGCGGCGATCCCGATTTCGCGTGGGTGATGCCCGATGACGAATGGGACGCGATCGCGATCAACTACACCTCGGGGACGACGGGTGATGCCAAGGGCGTCGTGTCGCATCATCGCGGCGCCTATCTGCTGGCGCAGGGCAATGCGCTGACGACGGCAATGGGCCGGCATGCGGTCTATCTGTGGACGCTGCCGATGTTTCACTGCAACGGCTGGTGCTTTCCCTGGACGATGTCGGCGGTGATCGGCACCCATGTCTGTCTGCGACAGGTGCGGGCGGAGCCGATTTGGGCGGCACTGGAGGGTCACGGCGTCACGCATCTGTGTGGTGCACCGATCGTCATGTCGCTGCTGCTGGGCGCCGAGCCGGGCGTCAGGCGCGATCTGAACCGCTCCGTCCATTTCATGACCGCCGCCGCGCCGCCGCCCGAAAAGGTGCTGGCCGACATGCAGGCGGCGGGGTTCGCGGTGACCCATCTTTACGGGCTGACCGAAACCTATGGCCCGGCGGTCGTCAACGAATGGCAGGACGGCTGGTCGGTCCTGCCGCCCTCGGAACAGGCGGCGCTGAAGGCGCGGCAGGGTGTCCGCTATCTGCCGCTGGAGGGGCTGGACGTGCTGGACCCCGACACGATGCAGCCCGTGCCCCGCGACGGTCAGACCATCGGCGAGGTCATGTTTCGCGGCAATGTCGTGATGAAGGGCTATTTCCGCAATCCCGAGGCCACCCGAAAGGCATTCGCCGGCGGCTGGTTCCATTCGGGCGATCTGGGGGTGATCCATCCCGACGGCTATGTCCAGCTGAAGGACAGGTCCAAGGACATCATCATCTCGGGCGGCGAAAACATCTCCTCGATCGAGGTCGAGGAGGCGCTGTACCGCAACCCTGCCGTCGCCGTCTGCGCAGTGGTGGCGATGCCCGACCCGAAATGGGGCGAACGTCCCTGCGCCTTCGTGGAGCTGGTCCCTGACGGGCAGGTAAACGAGGCTGCGCTGCTGATCTGGTGCCGTGCCCATCTGGCCCCCTACAAGATGCCGGCACGGATCGTCTTTTCGTCCATCCCGCGCACTTCGACCGGCAAGATCCAGAAATTCCTGCTGCGTGAGCAGGCCCGGCAGCTTGGCGTGGCGACATGAAGCGTGATCGGTGCCCATCGGGCGGGCCTCTGCGGCGGGGCGGTTAGCATGTATCGCATCCGCCGCTTTGCCGTCCGCCACGCCCGCACCTTCGAATGGGTCTATGTCCGGTTCGAGGCGGCTCTGGTCGCCTTGGACCCGCTGTTCCGGCGCATCGGATATCACCGCCTGGAACGCCCCGTGGCCGCAGTCGAAAAGCTGACCAAGGGTTTGCTGTTCGACTGTCGGATGTGCGGGCAATGCGTGCTGTCTTCGACCGGCATGTCCTGCCCGATGAACTGTCCCAAGAATTTGCGGAACGGCCCCTGCGGCGGCGTGCGTCCCGGCGGCTTCTGCGAGGTCGATCCGCAGATGCACTGCGTCTGGGTGATGGCCTGGGACGGGGCCGCCCGGATGCGGGACGGCGCACGCATCAACGACGTCCAGCCACCCGTGGATCGCAGTGTGGAGGGGTCGTCATCCTGGCTGCGCGTGGCGCGCGAAAAGGCCGCGCGCCCCACTGGCCCGGCGGATGCGCCCCGCGGCACCATGGCCCGCGCCTTTCCGCAGGCCCGCGCCCATGAACCGGCAGCGGCCCCCGTGGCACCCGAGCCGCGCTCGGCGTCCGACGGAAGGCCTCGCCGATGACCAATGCCCCGCCCGTCGATTTCGGACGCTGGCAGCCGTCCTATGATCCGCCACCGCCCGGCCACGTGTCAGGCAGCCGGTTGGAGCGGGTGCTGCGCCAAGGTCGTTTCGCCGTCACCGCCGAGTTGAACCCGCCTGACAGTGCCGACCCCGCCGATGTGTTTGCAGCCGCGCGTCCGCTGGCCCAGGTCGCCGACGCGATCAACGCGACGGATGCGTCGGGGGCGAATTGCCACATGTCATCGATCGGCATTTCGGCCCTGTTGACGCGGGCGGGCATCGGGACGGTCTATCAGATATCCTGCCGGGACCGGAACCGCATCGCGATCCAGGGCGACGTGTTGGGCGCGGCAGCGATGGGGGTGCGCAACGTGCTGTGCCTGACCGGCGACGGGGTGGGCGTGGGCGATCAGCCCGGCGCGCGCCCAGTCTTCGATCTGGACTCGATCTCGCTTTTGCGCACCATCCGCACGATGCGCGACGACGGCGTCTTCCTGTCGGGCCGCCGCATCACCAGCCCGCCACGCATGTTCCTGGGCGCGGCGGAAAACCCCTGCATCACCCCTTTGGACTGGCGTCCCGATCGCCTGGCGAAAAAGGTCGAGGCGGGGGCGGATTTCATCCAGACGAACTATATCTTCGACATTCCGACCTTTGAACGCTTCATGGCCCGCGTGCGCGACCTGGGCCTGGACAAGCGGGTGTTCATATTGGCGGGCGTCGGCCCCTTGGCCTCGGCCAAGGCTGCCCGCTGGATGCGCGACCACGTTCCTGGCGTCCATATCCCCGATGCCGTGATCGCCCGGATGGAGAAGGCCACCGATCCCGGCAAAGAAGGCAAGCGCCTGTGCATCGAGCTGATCCAGCAAATCCGCCAGATCGCGGGCGTCAGCGGCGTGCACGTCATGGCCTATCGGCGCGAGCATCTGGTTTCGGAAATCATCGCCCAGTCCGGCGTGCGACAGGATCATTTGTCGGACTGAGCCTTGTGCGGAACGCAATGCGTCGCCTTTGGCGGTGCCTGTGCCCCGGACATCGGCCGGGCGACAGCAACTGAGGCGTGGTGTTTCGCGATGCCACTGTACTGGATCAGCGCAACTCGGTTTTTTTAAATGGGTCGTCTGGCCATGTTCGCCGCGGAACCGGCTCGCGTCATCGCGTTCCCCAAGCCTTTGACCAATTTAAGTTGATGGAACACCGACCTCCCGCATGCGTTTTCACGCACACAACAAGCAAGGAGCATATCATGGACCATGCACAGCACACTCGCCTGGATGTTTCCGAATATACCGAAGCCGTCCTGACCGGCGCGACCGTCTATGGACCGGGCGACGAGACCGTCGGCACGATCTCGCACACTCATGGTACGGGGCAAGGCGCTCAGGTGGTAATCGACGTGGGTGGTTTCCTGGGGATTGGCGCCAAGCCGGTCTTGGTTCCCGTCACCCAACTGGACTTGATGCGCGATGAGAACCGCGGAGTTCATGCGGTCTGCAACTGGACCAAGGATGAACTGAAATCGATGCCCGAGCATCGCGACTGATCGGTCGCTTCACCTCTGTCCGCGCAAACGATTTTCGCGGGCAGAGGCATGTCTTATGTTTCATACAGTATCGTAATTTTGCAAGATACAGTTCGAAGGATCAGGAACTTGTTGAGAAGGCCATGATCAATTTTCGGCAGGATTTATTTGGTCAACCTATGCCGTCCAACCGAGTGGACAGAAAGCTTTCATCGACGCTCGATGTCTAAAGTCCGAAAGCCCACAGAAGGTGCCGAAACATGCCTGCCTTTATCCAGTACCAGACGGCACAGGGCTATCCTATCAATTCAGATTGCAGAAATGGCGGCAACATAGGTCAGGCAGATAACGACCAGATTTTTTATGCAGGTGTACCTGTTTGCAAACTGAGATCGTCGTCAAAAGCGCAACATTCTTGCACACATGCCGACAATACCAGGAACGCGGATGAAAGAGCGTGGTAGGGGCGGCCGGACTCGAACCGGCACTCATCGCTGAAACGGATTTTGAATCCGCTTGAATAGTCATGATTTGCAACGTGCTAGGCGGGAAACCCACTCAAGACATAGCACGAACGAATCATGAATGCGGGAATTGCATTAGCCCTGCCCGACGATCTCCTTTATCCCCTCGATCTTCTGATTGGCGCATTGCCGCCCGGTCTTCTCCGCCAAGGCGGCGCGCAGCAGTTCGCCCTGCGTCTCGGGCGTCCGGCCCTGCCATCCGGGGCACGGCGTCAGCATGTCGGCCGGGATCGGCGGGGCCACCGGCACCGGGTCAGGGCCACAGCCGGCCAGCGCCAGAGCGCAGATAATCAGGTAGCGCGTCATCGGCTCCATCCTTCTCCTGAAATTCGCGGTCGAGCTGGGCAGCGCCATCGGCCAAGGCCTGCAGCCGCCTGATCGACTGGCGCTGGATCTCGGAAACCCGGGCCTGTTCCACTAGCTGCGCCTCGCGCTGCTCCAGCTTGACGGCCAGCGCGTCGGCCCGTTGCATCTGAAACCAGCCCCAAAGGCCGAGGGACAGCACGACCGCCCCGGCCAGCAGATAGCGGGTCATAGGTCGCGCACGCACATGGCCTGCGAGGCGTTGCGGCGGTTCACCAGACCCTTGAGCGTCCGGCCCGATGCCTTCACCCACCGGTCAAGCTCGGCGCAGGCGCCGGCATAGTCCCCGGCGTTGGCCTTGCGTACCATCGTGGACTTGCAGGCCGCCGAGGTGCCCACGTTATAGCCCAGCTCCAGAATGCTGGCCTGCACGCTGACCGGCACCGCATCATCGACGCACGGATCCATCCGGGCCCAGAACTCGCCCACCTCACGCTTGAGAAGGGCTTCGCATTCCGCGTCGGTCTTGTAATCGCCCAGCTTGACGCCCGCCGTGCTGCCGTAGCAGATCGTCGGCACGTCGCCAGGCACCGGGATATAGGCATAGTTGCGCTTGCCCTCCCATCCCGCGACGAACGGCGTGGCCAGCGCGATGACAGCGGCGGCCACCGCCCCGGTCTTCTTGACGCCCCGGCTGGACGCCTTCCCCTTGAGACACATGGTCAATCCTCCATGTCGCGCTGCGCCCAGATGCGAGCGACGAGGCCCGCAGCGGTGGCGACAGCAGATGCAGCTGCGAAGGTGCCTTGCGACAGCCCCAAGGCCTGCGCGTCATAGAGAGACAGGCCCACCTCGATGGCCGACAGGACGGCGGCCAGCCCCATGAAGCGGACCGACCAAGCGCGGGACAGGATCAGCGCCCAGTTGGTCACGATCACCGCATCCTTCTTGGCGGGGTCTTTGGTGGTTTCGTCGGTCATGGCTTTCCCTTTCGGTTATCGCGAGCGGTTCATCCGCGCGCTGAATTCCAGTTCCTTCGCCATCTCCTTCACCGCGTCCTGGATCGGCGTGATCCGCTCAGCGACGCGGTCCGCCGACTTGCTGTTCACGTCCAGCCGTTCGGTGTTTCGCCGCAGCTCCTCCGCCACCATGTCGTTGGCCTTGGTCAGCAGGTCGATGGATCGCTTGAGGCTGGCGACAGCGTCGGCATCGAGGCCGCCGCGTTCGAGCTTCTCGTGCATCTCGTAGAGCGCGCGCTTGACCTCGTGCGGCTGCGGCGCCCGGTCGGCCGGCGGCTTGCCGCTGGATTTCCGTGATGCGATCCATGGCGCGAGGGTGATGATGCAGGCGGCGAAGGCCAGCCCAAGGCCTTGCCAGAACTGGTTCCAGTCAATCTCAGGCATGCCGCCGTCCTTCTTTCCAGATCTTGTATTCTCGGCCGCAATCTTCCCCGGCAGCCCAAAGGGCGACCCAACAGAACAGGGTCGCGATCACGGCATAGGTGAAGACCCCGGACCCGGCCGGGTTCGAGTGAGCGAATGCCAGAGCAAAGGCGAGGAAGACCTGGCTATTGAGGAACAGGGTCACGACACGCGCGAAGGGCGTCCAGGCGGCGCGTCCATTGACGTGCAGGGCGACGTTGTGAAGGATGCCGGTCAGCAGGTAGACCAGCCCCCAGCTGAACTCCGACATCAGCGTCAGCACACCGCGATAGCCCGCCGTGGCAAAGCTGACGAAAGGCAGCATCAGGAACGCACCAAAGCCCACGGTGTAGAGGGCGATGCACCACTCCAGCCGTCGCTGTCTGAAATTCGTGAACCACCAGGACAGGATCGACATCAGCACGGGCGCCTCGCTTCCCGGACGAACCAGCCCACGACCGCGACGGGCATCAGGGCGAGGAAGCAGATCAGTGCCATATGGTCGAAATTCAGGCCGAGGAACGCCGCGCCGAAGCACCCGAAGGCAACGCCCACAGCATCTAGGACCCCATCCCAGAACAAGGCCCAGGTCCGGTAGTGCCGTTCCAGCATCCAGAACTGGAGGCCTTCCCAAAGGAGGAGGTAGGCGGGCGGAACGATCAGCGCGGCCGTCCACATATCGAGGCCCATGGCGACCACGCCCCAAAGGACGATGCCGACATAGACATGGCCGGCAAGGGTGGCGACCCAATGGTGCGGATCGCGTTGACTGTCTGCGCGCAGCAGCTCGCGGAGCATCTCACGCATCAGATGATACTCCAGGCCAGCAACGTCTCGCCGCTCGGAAGTCGGTTGCGAAACCTGATCTCGCCCGGCCAAGCCGAGAACGAAATGTTCCCGTCCGGCGTGTTGCCGTTGTCCGGCGTGGTTTCAGGGTTCAGGATCGTCACGCTGGCGCCGGTCAGGCCACCGGCCTGCAGGAGCGGCGTGTTCGCCACGTCAAAGGCGAGGAACGCCGCCGCTGGCAGCAGGACCGCCCCCGACCCGATGCCGCCCGGTACGATCGAGATATGCCCACCGCTGCGGGTCATGATCTTGATAGTGCCGTTGCCCCCGGCGGGGGCTGTCACCATGCCGCAGTCAAGTCCACGCTTCCGCCCTTGCCGGTCAATAAGCTGGGTCCATTCCCAGCTGTAAACCCACTTGGTGAAGATCGAGAGAACCGTGTTCTCCCAGGTGACGCGACCCGTGTCCGCGTTCGTGCAGAGGTGGCCGTAGAAGTGGGTATCCTCGTTCACGCGGTTCGCGAAGATGTCACCCCCGGCAGTGTCGAACAGCTGGCTCGGCGTGCCGTTGCTTTCCGCCCAGGTCCGCTGCCCGAAATAGAGTTCTTTCACCTGGCCCAAGCGGGTGCTGAACGCTTCGCGGGTGACATAGCGCAGATCGTCCAGGATGATGCCGCGTGCCGCTGCCGTTGGCCCCGCCACGTCAGCGCCGTTGGTGTTGCCGCTGTCGATGTATTGCACGGCTGGCGCGAAGTCCGGCTCCAGCATCATGTTGGCATAGGTCAGCGTCGACCCGTAGCCGATCGGGTCCTTCATCCGATAGTTGCTGTGATGTTCCGCCCGCAGGATGCAGTCGCGCGAGCGGAAATCGCTGGCGCCCGACTGACCCCGATCATCGGCATAGGTCGCATTCGTGACCCAATCGTAATACGGTGCCCCTGTCCGGTTGCGATCTGGCCCGAGGATAACCCGCGGCAGGCGGCCTCGGATCTCGCAGCGGTGCATCCAGCAGCCATCCGAACCGGACCCCCGGCCATAGTTCGGCCCCGCGTCTGCCCCTGCAGTCGGGATCGGTACCTGCACGCCGTAGATGTCCAGGACGTTCGGCAGGCCATAGGCGTCCGTTACGTCCCAATAGGTGCTGCCGGCGCGGAAATAGCCCAGGATCGAGACATGATCCAAGCCGACATTCGACCGGCAACCGTTGAAGAAGCCGACATCCCAATTCGCGCCCAGGTTCGTGCGGGCCATGTTCGTGTAATCGCAGAAAAGCTCGATCGAGAAATCTTTGTAGGTCGACCCCGCGCCCCAGTTCTCGATGACAGCAGCCAATGCGGGATCATTCGGCGATGCCGCGCTGGCACGATACTTGCGCCGTGTGATGACCCGCTTCGTCGCCGTGTCGCCGATCGCCAGAATGCAGCTCGGCGCGTTGAAGTAGAGGCGATCCTGGATCGGGGACGAGCAGCACATGCCCATGCCCGAGCCCTTCACGATCCGGTTCTCTTTCAGGTTCTGGATGGTGTTGCGCACCGCAAAGGTGCCCCAGCCAATGTTGATGTTGTGCGATGTCGCGAAGGCCCGGCGGATCGACAGCGTGTTGTCGGTGCCGGTCCCGGTGTAGCGGTTGCCGTCCGCGATCGCGCCATACTGCGCCAGATGCACAAACCCATCAGCGTCGGGCAGCGCGCGGAGATAAACCCCGCCGGCAGTCAAGAGGTCTGGATCATCGCCCAGGCCGATGACCTCAAAGGCATAGCCCTCCTTGCGCGTCCGAATGATCGAACCCACGGGATAGGTCCGCGTCGAGGCCAGAAGCACAGGCAGGGTTGGAACTGACCACTCAGTAGCGACTGCCGCCTCCTTGGCTGCCTCCATGGCTTCCGTGGCATAGCGCGGCGCATCGATGGCGGCCTGCAACGCCGCCTCGCCGCCAAGCTCTGAGGCCACGCTCAGCGTCAGCGCCCGACCCTGCCGCTCGGCGAGGTCCTGGATCATCATCGCAACGAGGTCGAAATCACTTTCGATCTGTTCCGGACGAACCCGCCCCTGATCGTTGTAATCACTCCGTTGAAGGTTCGGCACCGCGCGCAGCAGATAGACCAGATCGCCCGCCACCAAGCCGCTGCCGATCACCACTTCGCCCTCGGCTTCACCGATCCCGGTGTGGCCCACACTTGTGATGTCGGCCTCGACGCCATCGCGCACCCGGATAACGCGCAGATGATCCTCGTCCAGCAGAAGGAAGGGGCGGGGGAAGGTGCCTCCGGTTCCGGTGGCGATATAAGGCCCCGCCTTGTTCGTGGTGCTTTCAACCGTCATGCGCAAAAATCCTGTGAAGCTTTGCACAGGACGCTATGAAGGGGATGGCCCCGATATTAGGACCGGCTGGGGACACGCGGGAAAGGGCCGCCCTTAGGGTGGCCCTTCTATGAAGCGCTGCGGTGAGCAGGAGGTCAGATGCCCGCCAGCACACGTGCCTCGTGACGCCAAACTCTTGGCTTCTCGCTATCGATCATCGCACCGCCGAAGTCACTGGAAGCCACGGCGGTCAGCGCCACGTCGATAAAGCTGACTTTCGGCGCATCCATCATCAATCTTTCGATTTCCATTTTTCTCTCGATTGCGGCGTCTTGGGCGCTTTCGTCTGCCCCCTCTGCAAATGCTCTTGCTTCGATCGCATCCAATTCCAGCCACTTGCGAAACAGCGCCATGACCGGCGTCAATTCCGCATCCGCTCTGGCAGGCAGCGCGGCCGGAATGACCAAGGCAGGGGCAAGGCTCAGGATGTCGCGACGCTTCATTGGACACCCCCGATCACCTGACGGTTCGGCCACATGCTGTTGATAAGGACGACCGCACCCCGATCATCGGCAACCGCGCGAGCGTGATCGCGCGCTGCTTGGAGATCCCTGTGCCAGTGTTCGACAAGCCAAGTCCCGTCTGTGAAAAGCGTTTCCACAGCGAAGAGGGTACCGGTGCCAAGCTCGCTGCCGCCATTAGCTTCGCTGTATTGAGACACTTGGACTGAAACTCTGGAGACGCAGCTATTTGACCGCGTGCCGATGTCAATGATGTCGCTCATGCCCTGCCCCCGATCAGCAGGTTGGCGGGGATCTTGCCGCGCAACCACTCCAAGCCTTTCGGGGTGACGAACGTCTCGGGCCGCGCCTTCTCGTCGATGACCTTGGTTTTCACCTCAAAGTAACCACGCTGCCGGTATTCCATCCGGGCGACAAGGGCGCTCCCTTGGTAGAAAAGGAAATCCTGCTTGAGCCAGCGGATGAACAGGTTCGGGCGAGCGCCCAGCACACGGCCTGCGTTCTGCAGCCCATAGAGACCCTCTGCGTTCATCAGGCTGTCGAACGCTTCGACCTTGGGCTGCATGGCGCCAATCAGTGCGTCTTTCCCTTGGCTCTCGATTTGGAGCGCGCGGTTGGCCTCGTACTGCTCTGCCCATGCCCGCGCCGCGGCGCCGGGGTCGGCGAAGTCCGGCAGCGCCAAGGTGCCACTTGCCTTCTGCTCCTCCAGTTCCTGCCACCGATCAACGAGGCGGGCGGTGAACTGCGGGCACAGTTGAGCGACGACGACAAAGCTGTCGCGCTTGTTGACGTGATAAACCGTGCCTGGGCGGCCCCCTGAGGACTTTTCCTGCACCGCAGTAAAAGTCACGATAGCCTTTTCGGAGAGGCGCTCGATCGTGACTTTGACGTTGTCATGCCGCGCCTCGACCAACTCCGCGATCTCGCGGCTGCTCATGGTCGGGTCTGCACCGCCAGAGAGGTGCATCGGGAGATTGCCTTTTCCAGGCTGCTGCTGCATATTCATCGCTGAATTCCTTTTGCTGGGTATTCAATCGAAGCCGTGGGGATGCCAGTCCCTGCGGCTTCACTCGTTTCAGGATGCGCTCTCAAGCTGCACCCCCTTGACGCGCATGGCCACCTCAATGGCCGAAAGGATCTCTGCGTTCATCGACCGGCGGTTCTTCGCGGCCTCGACCTTGATTGCGTCACGCCATCCGTCCGGCATCCGCATCATGAACTTGTCGTCAAGCTTCCTGTTTTGCATGGTGTCCTCTCTATAGTCGCCTAATGCTACTAATAGCCTAATGGTAATATAGCCGTCAACAATTTTATCGCCTAAGGCTATCAATATGTCAGAGACGCAAAATCGAACCCTCACCGAACAGTTCATGGTCCGCCTTCCTGCTGGAATGCGGGACAGGATCAAGGCGGCCGCAGAGAGCAACAACCGCAGCATGAACTCTGAGATCGTGGCGACGTTGGAAGACGCCTATCCAGAAGGTGATGGGGATATTGGGCCGGTCGTCGCCGCTGTCATTGAAGACGGGCAGGAGCGGAGGGTGTTCGTTGGCTCTCACTGGTTTCGGGTCTTCAAGGACGGTTCGTCACTGTTAATCAGGCCGGTGAAGAAGTGATGCGCGCGTCAGCTGTTGTTCTGTCAACAATGCTGCCCATGCTGGTAAAGCCCGCACTTTCTCAGGTGCAGTGCCCCCTGCCCTCGATGGCGGAATGCGCGATCGCCTTTGGAACGTTCAGCAGCCAAATGTCCATAGATTACTGCGTCTCATATCTTGATCATGAATATCGCAATTCGATCATCGAGTATGTGCAGTGCGTCGATGTGGACCCATCGCTGTCTAATGCACAGAAGGATAGGGACACCCAATATGCCATTAGCGTCTATAATCAGTCCATCGAACTTTTTGCATGCCGTCTGAGGGGTGATCCGATCTGCTGATGGCTCAGCGCCCGCTAAGATCCTCCTTAAGCGGCGCCAGGATCTGCCCATCGAGGAGCCAGCGCCAATACGGAAGCGAAGCGCCCGGGATCTGGCGCCTGATCAGAGACACGTCGCCCGCCGAGATGTCCGGGGCTTCACCGGAAACGGCGGCGCCGGCGGACCGGAAGCCCAGCCCCACCAGATCGACGGCATCATTCGCGCGGCCGAAGGTCGGACCCATGAAGCCCGACACAACGTTCCGCGTGGCAAATCGCGAGGCCGGTGCCTTCTGGCTGCTCCCGGGGAACGCCGCGGCCGCACCGCGATAGATGCCAAAGCCGCCCGCCTTCTCCAGTGCATTGTTGACCTCGAACGCGAGGGAGAAGATGCCCGATCGATCCAGCCCCTCGGCGATCCATGTGCCGGGGTTGTCCGAAACCTTGCGGCCGCTCTCCATGTTTTTGAGCCAATAGACGAACGAACCGATCGCGGCCATGCCGACCACTCCGCCCCACATGCGGGTCTGATCTTCCTGCAAGCCTCGCAGCAGCACGCGCTGGTTAGACGCCAGGGCGAAGGACCGGAATTGCAGCAGTGCCCGGCCCGTGGGTGTGTTGGCGAAAACAGGAACGTCACCGATGCCCTTGGTTACGATGATGCTGTCGACATCCTTGTTCACGGCCGACCGCCAGGCGCGAACCATGTGCTCCATCTCCGGCGGCCAGGCGTCGGCATTGGCCACCCGGACCCCTTCAAGGTTCTGGCCATGCTCCCGGAACAGGCGGCCCAGCAGCGGCGCGCTGTCGCGACCGACCCCCAGATATCCCATATACGCCTGCTCGGACTTGGGCAGTGCGTCGAAGCCCTTCTCCAGCGCAGTCTCCGCGTTCTGCAGGATGCGGTTCTGCGACATGGTGGCGGTGATCGTCTTCTGGAAATCGTTCCAATGCAGCAGGCCGGTCATCTTTGTGAAGCCAGTGCCGAGATTGTTCAGGAACCGCTCGAAGGGCGATCCCTGCGAATAAGGGTCGGTCAGTTCGGCCAGCGTGGCCATGCGGGAATTAAGCACCTTTTCGGCGATGGCGCCAGCCTGCTTGGCCTCACGCTTGGACAGCTTCAACCCTTCGGTATTGCGCAGCAGCGGTCCGATGCCGTCCTGCATGTAGGCCTTGAGGCCATGGACCATGGCGGGGCGAACCGCGTCCGTCAGCGACGACACGACCACGCCGCCGAGCGCCGTGACATAGTTGAAGGTGCCGGCCGCCGCCAGGATGCGGGCGTAATTGGTGTGCTGGATATCCGGGCGGAAATTTCCGCGCAGCATGTCCCGCACCGCCTCGATGTCGGCAATATCGCCTTTCTCGCGCGCCTGGAGGGTTTCCAGCTGCTTGGCCTTTTGCTTTGGCGTCAGGTCTGTCCGCGCTTCAAGCTCTGCCTTGAGCTGCGAATAGTCGGCCTGAATTTGGTCGATCTGCGGTTTCATGGTCACCGACCCGAACCGGTTCTGCAGCTCGATATCTGCGGACATGATGCGGGCATAGCGGCGCATGACCAGATCGGCATCGCTTTCGATGAACTTCTCGACCACCTCGTCGGGGATGTGAAAGGTCCGCTCAGCCAAGGGGCCGCGCTTCGTCGGAACCACACCACCGCCGATGCCGCCGCCGTGGGCCCGGCCCGTTACCATGGCATAGACATCCTCGACCACGCTCTCCAGGTAATCCATCCGGTCGGCGTCACTAAGGAAATCGAACTCCCCGCGCTGCCCCAGCTTCGCCAAGTCCGCTTCGATCTTGCCAAGCTTTGCCGCGTCCGCTTCGTCCAACTGGCCGGTTACCCTACCGGTCAGGCGGTCCACCCCGGAACGGAATGCCTGCGCCGCGTCTTCGGTCAAGATGTCGCCCACGCTGCGCGACACGCCGCCCGACAGCGCCTCAGCGTCCGCACGCCGCGCATCTGCGGATCGGATGATGGCCTCACGGGCTTCCTGCAACGCCTTGGTGGACGCCTCGACCTCGCCCGCGCGCGCCTGCGCCATGCCAGTGATCTGGCCATCGAAATGGCGGCGCAGGATCTCTTTGAACTCGGCCTCATTGGCTTCGATCGCCTTGTGGTTCCACAGGCGGCTGAAATAGGTCTCGGCGGTGTCGACACTCACATCCTCTGGCAGCAGGCCCGCTGCAATGGCGCGATCCTTGAGGGGGTCGAAGACGCCGGACCGGATTGCGGCGGCAGCCTTGGCCACCTCCGGGACATCGCTCCGATCGCCGCGGCGCATGGCCATGCCCACCATTTGATTGAACTCGGTCCGATTCATCTTCAAGCCGCCCTTGCGGGCCGCGCTGTAAGCTGCGTCCATCGCCTCGACGGTTTCCCCCAGGGCGCCGCGGGTCCATTCCTTCATGGCGGTCTCGGCGGCGGCTTCACCCTCCCCGGCCATGTTCCGCTTGAGATAGACAGGGTTCTCCATCATCTGACCCGCAATCTCGCGCACCAGCTTGGACGGGCTGTGCATGGTTCGCAGGACGGGGTTCAGCTTCGAGGTGGCCTTTGCCACCTTGCTGGCCGCGCGGCCTTCGACGCTGAAATCGTCCAGCGTGCTGGACGGTGTTGCAGCTGCGCCGACGCTTTCAGGCTTGGCGATGACAGCGAGTTCAGCGTGCAGCGCGTCGGTCGGCACATCAAAATCAGGGCGCGTGGCTTCCTGCAAGGATCGTGTCGCCGCCCGGTACTCGCCCCGGCTCATGACCGCCCCAACCCCACCGCCCAGCAGCGCGCCGAGAACCACCGACCCACCGATCGCGACGGCACTCTCTGCATTGCTGCGCAGCTCCTGCGAGGATTGCAGGCCTGCTTCCTGGATGGCCGCGCCTGCACCGGCGGCGGCGCCGACCGAACCGGCGGACCGGGCCACCGAATAACCGACCTTGCCGCCCGCGCGGATCAGCGCCCCACCCGGCAGAAGCGTGGGGGCATCGACAATGCTGGCACCGATCTCCGCAGCCGTCCCGAGCCACCCCGAAGCCTCCAGCGTTTTCCGGTCCCGGGCCTCCCGATCGATGTCCGCCTTCACCGCAGCCGCAGCAACGGGATTGAACACGTCGATGAAGCTGTCGATCCTGTCTTCATAGCCCTTGATGTCATCAAAGACGTTATAGTCCGGCTGCTTTTCGTCATAGCTGCCGCGCGCGCGAAGCCACGCCGCTTCGGATGTCAGGATCGAACCAATCATGTTCGACTGGCGGGTCGCTGCGCCGATCGTTGCCCCAAAGCCGGGCCCCTCCTGCGCATCCCTCTGCCCCGTGGTCAGCATCTGCGGCGCGATGGGGTTTTCTCTATCGAAGGGCATTGTTGCCTCGCTGGTTCTCAGGCGCGCGCAGGGCGCGGTTTCGCTCGATCAGATGGCGCTGTTCTTCCATCGCCTGCGCCTTGCGCGCGGCGGCCACCTCGGAAGGTGCCGGCGGCTCCGCAGAGAAGCGGAACTGGTGCTGCTGGATCATGCCATCTTCATCCGTGTAATAGAGGACATAGCGCGGCGGGCGTCCGGCGCGCACATCCGCCGCCGTGGTCACGTCCGATTGAAGGAAGACATCGGACGCTTTCAGGTCGTCATCGGCCAGGGCCGCGATGGCCTGCTCTCCGATATAGGAATGCCCTCCGTCCGGCCCCGCCGGATAGGTGACCTCAGGCGGCAGGCGGGTCACGACATTCGCGCCGGTCATGCTGTATTCCGAAGTTCCATAGCGGCGCTTGAAGCGGTCTGAGGCCAACGTCGCCGCCAGATCCTGATCGCCATTGGTGTCGATCAGGCTTTGCTCCAGGATCTCACGATACTCCGACACGGCGGCGGCCTCTTGGATGGGCGTTTCTCCAAGCTTGGGCGTCCGGCTAAAGAAGCCCTCCGAGAAAACTGACCGGGCATCATCGACCGTTGCCTTGTCCTTCAACCATGTCTCGGTCGCCGGGCTTGAAAGCAGCGCACGGCGGTCGGCCATCTTCTCGGGGTTCGACATGTCCATGACGCGCTGCACGGCCTGCTCCGAACTCAGGCCCACGGTGCCGGTCAGGTGGTCATAGAGCGTGGCCATCTCGGCAACCTGCGTGCCGCCGTCGCGGCGCCCCAAGGCATGCGGGTCGATCGCGGCAATCCGCCCCGCCGTCACCAGGGCGCTTTGAACCATGGCGGGATCGCGACTGGTGATCCCTTGCCGCAGCGCGCCGTTGACCGCCGAAGGCACAAGGCCGGTCTGAGAAACGATGCCCTCGACCAATGCCGCCGGGTCTTCGCCCTGCTGGATCGTCTTCGACTGCTCTTTCCACAGCCCGTCCACCCGCTTGCGGCCATCGGTGCTGTAGGGGTCAACAACCATCTGCCCCGCCGTGAAGGCCGTGACATCGGCCTGCGTCTGCTCGATATCCTTGAACTTCGTGGCCCGCGACTTGATCAGCGTGGCCTTGTCGCCATCATCTAGGGGCGATCCCAGGATCTCCCCCTCGGTCAACCGGACATCGTCCGTCGCAATGCGCAGCTGAAAGCTTTCCTTTACCTTGGTCTTCTCGGCATTCGCAGCCGCTTGCTGCTCGGTTCGCCATGCCGAGACGCCGTTCAGCGCAGCCTCGCGAACCTGGTCTGCTTGATAATCAGGACGCGCCGCAATGGCCGATGCCACCCGAGGGCTGAACACGACGCCCCCGGCACCCTCCATGCGCTTGGTGAACTCTGCGTCGGAAAGCTTGTGGATGCCCTCCCAGGTGGAACTGAGCCCTGCGCGGACCTCGGAATACTTCCCGGCTTTCAGATCGCTCATCAGGTCTCGCCCGGTGTTGGCCTTGTAGTCCTGCTGGGCCAGCCACCACGCCCCGCGGTCCTGGTTCTCTGGCGAAAAATCCGCGAACCCGTT
The DNA here is from genome assembly GCF_001887735.1 of Paracoccus sp. SM22M-07. Lineage (NCBI taxonomy): Bacteria > Pseudomonadati > Pseudomonadota > Alphaproteobacteria > Rhodobacterales > Paracoccaceae > Paracoccus > Paracoccus sp. SM22M-07. The sequence continues at coordinate 155,285 of NZ_JPKW01000003.1, read as the reverse complement.
GGCGCTGGCCGTGCGATCCCACGTGGCTTGCACGAACTGATAGCGACCAGCAGCGGTGGACGTTCCCCCCGCGCCCTTGCGGCGGGGGTGATCGCTCAGATCGTCGAACTTCTCGCCGCCGTTGATGGTCTGATAATCGGGCGCCTCGGTGCCTGCGATCGTTCCCAGAAGCGCATATGCTTCCTGCGGCAGATCGTTGGCAGCAAATACTGTCGAGCCAAGGTTCTTCGGACCGACGCCCGCCTGCACGTTGGCGATCGCCTCCTTCTCTGCAATCGCAGCCAGCGGCTTGGCCAGCGCGTCATTGGCCACCATAAGATCGGCCGGCGCCATGGTGGCCGCGCGCTGCGCCAGGAACTCGGCAGCGGCCACCGGATCGGCCTCTGCCATGTTGATCGTGGTCATCCGGTAAAGCTCGCTCTCGGACGATGCCATTGCTGCTTTCGTCTGTTCCGACGACCATCCGGCGCGGGATGCTTTCTCTTGGATCTCGCTGCGAAGGATCGAAAGGCTCCTAGGCATGTTGCCGGGATTGACCACCGCGTCATCGACTGCGGCCTGCATGCGTGCGTTAGACTGCCCTTCGAGATAGGTGACCCGTTCGGAACCGGCATGCCTATCGATATCGAGCTGTGCACCCTCCAGCCTCTTCTGCATGATCGGCGATGCCATTTCGCGCGCTGCGGGGGAAAGCTCCGCAAGCCGATCATTGTAGGCCTTTTCGAGGTTCTGAACGACTTCCTGACGGCGTTTGACGGCGCTGCCGCCCTTGGCGTTCAGATAGCCGTTATTCGGGTCATGCAGCGCAGTGCGGAGGTCGTTGGAGAACGTGGTATCGATGGCCTTGGCATCGGCTTCATCGACATCAGCCTGCCACTGGTCGAACATGCCGCCGACATCGGCAAGGCCTTGCGCCAGCTGGCCCGCGCCGGTCTGGGGCGCCTGGATCTCGACCGGGGCCGATACTTGGGCGACCTGCTGCCGCTGATAGGTTGGGACGCGCATCGCCATTATGCAAACCCTCGGTTAGCGGCCCATGCCGAATACTTGCTGCCGACCCGTGCCCCGGTGCTGAGCAGAGAGGATGCCGCGCCGAACATCGATTGCGACTTGGCCGAATTGCCCTGCGTCCGGCTGTTCGCCGCCGACTGGAACATGTTGTTGGCCCGGCCCGTGCCGGTCTTTCGGATCGCGAAGGCGTCGTCTTCGATGGCAAGGCGGCTCGTGTCCAGCGTCTCGATCGCTGCGGCGCTGCCAAGATCCACACCATTCGCGGCCATGGCGATTTTCTGCTGCGACAGCGCTGCGGCCCCTGCCCGGCGCTGGCGATCGCTTTCTTCCTCGCCTTGCACCATCAGGTCACGGGCGGCCTGTTCCTGCGCGTTGGCACTGGCCTGCGCGGCGCTGGCCGCCGCCTGGCCGTTTGCCAGCGAGGATGCCGCGCCCACAACGCCGGACGCCGCCTGTGCTGCAGTGCCAAGACCTCCTGCCCCGCCGAAGATCGAGAACAGACCGGCCATGCCGCCAGTGGGTGCGCCTGCCGATGCCAGCGCCAGAGTGAGCGGATCAACGCACATCAGGTTGCCCTTTCAAAATAGCGGAAACGATGCCCGCAGATTACCACATCATCCCGGTCCGGGAAGCTGAACCCCAGCCACTTGAGCCACCGGATCGCGGTCTTGTTCTCCGCCGCGACCAGGTTCCAGAGGCAAGAGAAATCACGGATCAGCCATCCCATCACCGGCTTGCTGCCTTCGATGAACACGCGGCGCGCGCCGGGCTTGTCGATCACCCGCGTTGTCAGCGCCCAGGGGCACCCGGTCAGCGATGACAGCGTGCGGCTGTTGATGGCCACCACCGCCGCCAGTTCCCCGTCGATATAGACCGCGCAGGACCGCCGGGCGCGTTCGATCGAGCGATGCAGCTTGGCCACGGGATCGCCATCGGCCATGCAATCCAGCTCGATCCGGTCGATGGGCCGCAACGATGCCAGAAGATCGGTCAGCACCTTGGGCGTCACCGGCCCGAATTCCACATCCGCCGCCATGTCAGCTTGTCCCGATCGACAGCTCGGGCGAGATCGCCAGAACCGTCATGGGCAGGGGATAGTCTTGGCGCAGCGTCACCGTGCCGTCAGGCCCCCAATAGGCCGAGGCGGTCAGTTCTATCATGCCCGTGGCCATCGGGATGTCGGCCGACAAATCGCCGCCGGTCTGCACCAGCTCATTCACCTTGCCATTGGGAGAAACCAGCTTGATCCCTCGCGTCTTCTCCAGCTGCAGCCGGACCTTGCTGATCTTGTGCGGACGCCCCCGTGTCGAACCCACACCCTGCAGATCGATGGCCGGGGGAAGGTTCTCCATCTCGGAGGTATAGGGCAAGCCCACGTGAACCTTGGACGCGGTGAAGGGCAGCACGACCTGACCGCCGGTCACGATCAGGTCCGCAACGACATCGCCATCTGCCAGGGCCACGACCTCGCGACCCTCCAAGTGATCCAGCCCCGTGATCGTGTCCGTCTCGGCGCCGTCATAGGTCACGCCGCAGTCAACGAAATAGGCATCACGCACGTCGATGAAGTCACGCGCGTCAAACCTCTCGACAAAGCGGCGCTGAACGCCCTCAACCTCGCGCCGGACGATCAGATAGGTCGCATCGCGCGCGCCCTCGGTCACCGTCGCCACGCTTTCGACGGCGCCATCGATCTCCATCTCGGTCCATGCCCAGACCTGGTGCTCGCGCTTGTAGGTGAAGGCCAGCAGCGCGCCATCGCTCAGCACCACCCAGATCAGCGACCAGGGGTTTTTGGCCAGCGACCAATCCACGATGGTCCGATCCTCGAACAGATGCGAGGCGAAGATCGACAGATCGTTGCCGGCATAACCGTCCGTCTCATAGGCATACCGCAGATCTCTCACATTACGACCCGATCGATCAACAAACAGCGCGGTATCATCCGCCACAAGTGGCTTGACCGATGAACTGCCGACATAGCCATATTGAGAGATGATCGGGTTCGTCGCGTCAAACCCGCCATCCGGTCCGGTCACGCTGAACTCGCCCGACGAGGTGAAGACCAGCAATTCCCGCAGTTGCAGCAACGCGCACACGCGGTTCAGGCTTTCGCCGGACATATCGAACTCGGCCCGATCAGAGCCCACCAGGTTCTTGGATCGCGTGAAGTTGGAATAGTCCCCGACCCTGGACATCCAGACCGTCTCGGGCTGATTGACGGATGACGCGAACGCCAGCCGCTGCTGATAGATGGACACGACAGACGGCCAGTTCCCCTCGCCATCGAAGATGTCGCTCTCGACCGGGGGCGTCACCGTCACGTCAGGGGAAATATTGTCGTCGCGGAACGTGGTGCCATCCGTGAACCCGATATAGCCCGGCACGCCGTTCCGCATCCGATAGACGCGATATTCCTCTGCCCCGGCCACGGCCGAGAAGGACACATCGACATAAGCGCCCTCTGCGCTCAGGATTTCCGCAGTGGTGGTGGACCGGATGTCGGACGGGAAGCTTTCCACGCCGTCCACGATGGCGGTCACGCGGTACCGGTATTGCTCGCCCCCAGTCCGGCGCGCAACCACCGTGTCGATCTCCGGAACGGGCACCGCCGGATTGACCGGAACGATCACCACCGACCAATTATCATCCGCGATGCGGGACAGGCGCCGGGGCGCGCGACCGCGATGCGCGATGAACATCACATCGATGCTCTGCACATAGTCGATGGCGTCCAGCTGCGCCGCGAACCAGGGCGTCTCAAGGACGTAATCCGCGCCGCCGGACTGCACCCGCGCGCCGTTCTTCACCACGCCCATCTCATATTCGCCGAACAACAACACGGCCGTGTCGCCTTCATCGCGCGCGAACGGCACCAGGCGGTGCCGCTTGGTGCTGTCCATGACCTCACAGACGAACCGCGTTCCGGGCCGGTTGCTGATCCCGCCGTGAGCCAACACAATCATGTTTCGCGCTTTTCGGAGGCCACTGTCATACCGCTGGAGGTCAATCCTCCCCCAAAGTCCCGGGGAAAGAATACCGGCAGAAAACGATGGGACAAACATTGAAGAAGGCATTACGCCACCCCGCAATATTGATTGGTCCGGAATATCATGGGATAAAGGCGGGACTGAAAGCCGTTGGAGCGGCAATCGGTCCCTGACCAAAACGATGATTGGAACATCGCATGGCTAAGAAGCCCCTTCCCACGATTGAACGTTTGCGTCAACGACTGTCCTATGACGCCGAAACAGGCAAGTTTACGTGGCTTGCACACAGCGGAGATTTGACCCCGAACCAGCAAACATGGAATAAGTGCTGGGCTGGAAAACCTGCCTTCACCTACACATCCAAAAGCGGATACCATTCCGGAAACTTTGACGGGAAATTGCTTTATGCTCATCGTGTCGCATGGGCTATTGTCTACGGATGCTGGCCTGAAGCTGATATAGATCACATCAACGGCGTCCGAAGTGACAACCGTATTATCAATCTTCGAGATGTTTCGAGGACGGAAAATCTCAAAAATAAAAGAGCCAAGCCGGGAACATCGACCGGCCACACGGGCGTGACTTTCTACCGCCGCGATCAAGTTTACGTCGCGCAAGCACGCAGTGGCGGGAAAAACCATTACCTCGGGCGCTTCAAGCGCCTTGACGACGCCATCGCTGCGCGAGCTGAGGCTAATATCAAGTTCGGCTTTCATCCCAATCACGGTCGCTCTTAGCATCAGCGTAGCCCCCGCACGGCCAGACTGTCAGGGACCGGCACCAGCTCGCGCGCCGGGCGTTGGTTGAAGTCCTGCGCGATCGCGAGATCCAGCAGCATCTGCGCATCGCGCTGCGCGTCCTGTTTCGTGGGCCTGTCGGTCTTGATGACCATGGCGATGGCGGCAGCCAGCGATGCGGCAAAGGCATCCGAGAAGGCGGCCGAGAATAGCGTGGGGTCCGTTTCGTCGCGGGTGAATTCGATCACCGCATCGGCAGTGTCGGAATAGATGGCCCGTGCCGTGACCTCGCGGGGTGTGTCCTGCGCCTGCCCGCCCTCGAACGCATAGCGCGCGGCGGTTGGCTCATTGACCCATTGGATGCGCAGCAGGTGGCCGGGGCGCGCGTATTTGAAGGACCAGGCCGGGGCGCGATCGTTGATGGCCTCTTGCACCAGCACCTCGCGGCGGGTGGCCCATAGCCATGGCCAGCGTTCCAGCAGCGAACGGCGCACGCGGTCATAGTGCAGCTTGCATGCTTCCGCCTCGGGCGAAGCGTCGTCCAGTGACACGATCGATTGCGTGCCCAGATAGGTGGTCAGCGCGGCGTTGCAGATTTCAATGGCGGATTGCATGGCGGCCCTGCTGAAATGTGAGAGAAACCGGGTTGACCGGCCCCCGAAGGGACCGGCCTTTCGCGTCAGTCGTCGTTCAGCTTTTCGGTGATGCGCTTGATCATCGTGTCGCGGCCCGCGGCGTGATGCGCCTTCTCGCCCATCACGGCCTCGTAATGGGCGCGCAGCTGTTCGTCGGTCATGGTTTCCATGTCCTTGCCGTCGCCCGTGGTGGTGCCGTCCACGTCCACGACCTCGGAATGACCGCCGGCCGCCTCGATCTCCGCCTTGGTGGCTTCACGCATCCAGCGGTCCGACCACTTGCCTGCGTCGATCTGGAAGGCGGGACCGTCAGGCGTATGCCACAGGCGATCCGGCGTCTGGCCCAGGGCGGTGGCCTTTGCCCATTTCACATCAGCCATTGGTCTGCAGCCCCGCAGCGATGCCAGCCGTCACGCGGCCCGCGGTGGGCGTGCCGACCACGACATAGCGCAGCCGCATATAGCGCTCGTCGGTCCCAAGGGGCACCACGGGCGGGTTGAACTTGTAGCCCGCGACCAGCTGGGCGACCGGGATGGCACCCGAGGAGGCGACCAGCTTGGCCGACGAGAACGAGCTGTTGTCATCGACCTGGATCTGCACTTCGACCGAGGTGCCGCCGGCGAAGTTTTCCACCACCTGGATCAGCAGGGGAATGTCCTGCGCGCCGCCCAGATCCCGCTTGAGGGCCGAGGCCGACATCGCCACGGTCGCGGTCGCGCCGAGGTCGAGGTGGTTGGTGCTGTTCGCGGTGGCAGTGATCGCCTGCGCGTCCGAGAAGATATTCTGTGCGTCGAGATGCATGGCGTTATCCTTTCAATGCATCGGAGAAGGATGGACCGGGCGACTGCCGCCCGGCCCCATGCCATCAGGCGAAGGGAATGGCCGCTTCGTTCGAGCTGATCGCGTCGATGCGGCGGATCGGCATCTCGCCCCACATGGTCATGCGCTCGCCCGCGACTTCTTCCACGGTCAGGTTCACGTTCTTCTTGTTCAGCGCCTGTTTGCGCAGGAACTTGGCGATCGTGCGGCCGACATAGATGCAGGTCTTGCCTTCGACCAGGTTGCCCTGGCCGTCGATGCCCACACGGGACGAGGTGTCCAGCATTTCCTCGGCATCGATCAGCAGATCCAGCAGGTCGGCGCCGGTGCTGGCATCCTTGGACAGCGCGTCCACATCGATGTTGGCGATGCGGGCGTTTCCGCGCCAATCGCCAACCGTCATGCCGATGTCCCATTTCAGGTGATCGACCAGCGCCAGGAACTTGCCCGAGCCATCGGGGGCGTCCCAGAACTGTTCGTTCTTGTCGGTGTGCGACAGGCCGGCGGCCGAGCCCTTGGGATACAGCAGCGACGTGGCGCGCTGGCCCCAGGTGATGAACCAGATCGAGGTATTGTTCGACCCGGTACCACCCGCGTCGATGATCTGGCGACCCGACTGCGCCGAGGCGTCGTTGTAGCGGGCATCCAGACCCATGAACCCGTCCGGCGTGGTGTCCGTCGAGCCATAGAACATGTTGCGGGCCATGAACTGGTTGAAGCCTTCCATGGCGGGAATGACTTCCGAGGCGCGATAGGCGGCTTCGTTGCCGTGCAGCTTGGCCAGCGCCTTGTCGACCGCGATGAACTCCTCGGCCATGCCGGTGGTGTCCACGACCTTGGCGGTGGTCGATTTGACCTGCTTCACGCCCTGGTTATAGCGGCGCCATGCCGGTTCGGGGATGCCGGTGCGGATGACGTGCTGGTGCTTGGTGCCGTCATTGCACTCGGTATAGATCGCATCGCGCACGATCGGGTTCATCTTCTCGGCCAGCTCGATGATCTGGGCGATGTTGCCTGCCGGGTTCGTGCGGGAAAGCACATCGGCGAGGCTGGGGTTCTTCACGTTAAGCTCGGCCATGGGTTAAACCTCTCAGTTGCCGTTGCCATAGAGCGCCGAGGCAAAGGATGCCTTCGGCGCGGTGCCGGTCTGGCCGGTGGCGATGCCGCTATCTGCGGTCATCTTCCCCACCTTCCAGAAGGCGCGCACGACCTCGGGATGCGATCCCAGGCCGGTTTCATCCAAGAGGGTGCGCAGCTCGGGCGAACCGACTGCCTCCACCCCCTTGGAATAGGTCGCGACGTTGGCCTCGAAGGCCGCGCCGCCGAATTCCTTGTCGTTCCGCAGGTCGGTTTCCCACGTCTCGATCTGGCTGTTGCGTTGCTCGACCGCTGCGGCCTGCCCCTGCATGACGGCATCGCCCTGCATCCGGGCGGCTTCCGCCAGCGCCTCGCGTGCCGTGGCGTTCGGGTTGGCCTTGAGCCAGCCGTCCATCGCCCCGGAGAACTTGTCGAAATCGCCCTGCATGGCCTCCATGCCCTCGGGCGCGGCCAAGGTGAACGGTTCGGCCTCGCCTTCGGGGGCGGCATCGCCTTTCTGATCCTCGCCTTCCGGCTTGGCCGTATCGGGCGCGACGGCCGACCCGTCCGGGCTCACGCCTTCGGCGGATTGCGTCTCGGGGGCGGGCGCCGCGGTGGCGTCGGTGGTATCGGTCGGGGCATCTGCAACCGTGTCATTCATCGATGAAATCCTCGTCTTGGTTGAAATCCTTGGCGGCGAGCGTGAACCGATCGGCCCGCTCCGCCGCCTCGCGCTGCAGCGTGCCCAGCACGTCGAAGCCCGCCGGCTGGATCCTGTTGCGCACCACCTGCAGCCCGACCTCGCGCATACCGGCGCGGAAGCCATCGAGGGCATCGCCGACATGCGTCTGATCGAACAGGAACGTGGCCTGCAGGATGGACCAGATCACCGCCCGGCCTTCCTCGGACCCAAGGACGGTGCCCCAGGCATCGCGCATGTGCTGTTCGGCCAGTTCCTCGCGGGTCATAGCGCGGCCCCGCGTTGCAGGGCGTCGATGCCGTTCAGGTTCGCCTCGCTCAGCAGCTTTGCCGCGCCTGCCATGGGCTGGGCTGCCTCTGCCATCTGTTGAGCCTGTGCGGCCTTGGCATTCCTCTCGCGGATGGCCTGCAGCTCGTCCGGCCCGCGCAGGATGCCCGGAGGCCCGCCGACCTGATCCGCGAACTCGCGCATCATCTGTTCCTCGTCCAGCATGTCGATGACCGAGGGCTTGATCTGGGCCAGCGTCCCGGCGAAGCCGATGGTGCGTTCGATCGCACCGACCCCGATGGCCTTCTGCGCCTGCGCCAGCAGCGAGATGTAATCCACGCGCACGCTGTCGCCCTCGATGCTTTCGGGGGCTTCCGGCATGATGTCGGCTTCCTGCATGTAGGCGAAGACGCATTCGATCAGGGGCTGCAGCAGCTCATGGTCGAGGCTTTCCAGCACCGGCCCGAGGGCCATCAGCTTTTCCTCGTGCCGCTCTGCGATCTCGCGCGCCGTGATCTGGCTGCGACCCTCAAGGGCATGGTTCGCCATCTGGAACAGGTCGCGATAGAACGCCACATCGATGCGGCGCTGCGTCTCCTGGATGTCCAGCAGCAGACCCTGAATGTCGGGGCGGACCTCATAGGCGGGACGGATGCCGCCTTCGCTCAGATTATTGCCAGCCATGGCCGTGACAGCACCCGGCACGTTGCGGAACGACGCCGCCCCGGCCTGGATGGGTCCGGCCTGCAAGGGCGGGTTGTGCATCTTCTGGATGGCGATGGCCTTCTCGCGCTGCATCACCTGCAGCGACAGCACATCGCCCAAGGCCTCCATGCCCGGCGATATCTGCGACCATGCCTCGCCCTCGACCTGTTCCCACCGCGGGGTCATGATCGGGCGGACGCGATGGCCACCGATTTGCAGGAAGGTGCCGGGCTTTGCCTGTTCCCAATAGACCGAGGCCCAGGGGCGCCCGGCGGGGTTCAGCGCCTTGGGATCGCCATCGGCCCGTTTGTCGATCATGTGGCAGATGGTGTGCATGCGGTAATATTCGCCGCGGTCGTAATCGTTCTTGACCTGCGAGCTCACGCGATCGAGGCCGAACATTTCCACGATGCCGCGCACCGTCATCTTGATCTCGCGGAACATGCCAGTGACCCGGCCCTGCCCGTCCTCGCCAAGCCGATAGCGGCCGACCGGGAAGTGATGGCCGCGCACCACGTCCTCGAAGTCCTGGACGATCACGCTGGCGCTGGTGCCGTAGAGGCCGAGATCGCCATAGGTTGAGAACAGGACGCGATAGATGTTGGACCCGCGCATGACCTCGTACATCCGCTTTTCGACCTCGTGCAGCCATTCCTTGGCAGCGAAGTCGAGGCCATCGGCGGCGCGACCGCGAAGGCCGAGACGGAACCAGGGGCGCGACGGGCTGGTGATGCCCGCCATCAGGCCGGATTGAAGGACGCGCAACGCGGTGCGGCCCGTGCTGTCGAGGATGCGCTTGTTGATCGAGGACGATCCGCGCCGTTCCTCGCCATCGAACCGGCCCTTGCTGGGCTGGATCGCATCGCGAAGCTCGCGGAAATGGCTGCTCCAATGGCTGAACTCGGCATCCATCGCGGTCTTGCGATGGTCCAGGTTCTTCCGCAGCTCAATGTTCTCGATCGCTGGCATCAGGCCCCCAGCAGCGTTTTTTTCTGGGTCGGGGCGCTGGCTGCCATGGCAGGCTGCTGCGGCGCGGTCGGCGCCAGCAGCGTGCCCTTGCGGCCCGACTTGCTCTGCGTCGTGGCCGTGGACGAGAAGACCGGCGCTTTGCTGGCCTGCATCTGCTTGGGATCTTCAATGTCCGGTTCGATGCACATGGATTGCCCTCTTGCTGTTCACGAGGAACATGGACGGAGGACAATCCCGATATTAGGACCGGCATCGGCAGAATGCGGTCGCGGTTGCTTTGCGGATTACAAAGCCCCGTATCCGATCAGCACCCAGGCCGTGCCGTTCCAAGCGAAATCGCCCCAGGTGTTCTGCACGAGCGCCTTGAGCGTCGTGCTGCTGGTGAAGTCCCGGACGTTCAGGTTGAACGCCCCGCCGCCCGTGCGGGTGATGCGGATCACGTCGCCCACGACCTGCGCACCGACCGCAGACAGTTCCCGCGTCCGGTGCGCCGTCAGCGTCGTCGTGTCCACGATGACCGGGGGTTCGGACCAGTCATAGTTGATGAACTCCTGCGCATCGCTGTTCAGGGTCAGCAGGCCGTGGGGCCGTGTCGGAAGGTAGATCGGCGCGCTGCCCGCTTGCGACACGCTGCCGATCCGGGTCAGGCCCAGGCTGCCAAGCGCTTCATCGCGGATCTGCGTCGTCACGCCCACATTGCCGATCGCCTCGACGCTTTCGATCTCGACCACGCCCCCGGTGGCCGCGCTGACATGCTCGACCAGTTTCTGGTTGATCGCCAGCTGCGCCCGAAGATGGTTGTCGAACTTCAGCTTGCCGGGGTTCGCGATGTTCAGCACCTTCGCGCCCGACACGTTGTCAGCCTCCAGCGTGCCCTCGTATCCGCCCTGCCACTGACAAGCCCAAATGTGATGCGACGTCGCAGCCGTGTTGCCGTTGGGCTGGGCCTCTCCGTGGATCTTGCCGTTCGAGATCCAAAGGTTCGCGGCATCGTTCACGACAAGCGGAACCCCCCGGCAGTTCTCGATAAACAGTTCGTCTATGGTCACATAGTTCGTCTCGGTCAGCGAGGTGTTAGCCCCGGCATATTCCGCGCTTGACCCGATATCGACACTGGGCACGGCAAACCGCGCGTTCGTCACGTTGTTGGTCGGCGCGGCGGCCAATGTCACCGTTGCGCCGCTGTTCCTCGTGGCGATCTGCAGCCGCTCCAGAGTTCCATCAGCGCCAGCGCCCAGAACGTAGATCGACTGCCCTTCGATGTTAGCCGGCCAATCCTCTCCAACGATGGTTGCGGCCGTGCCTGCGATCGTGATGCGGGCGTGTTCCCAGTTGCCGGTCGCGCCGCTGTAGTTCGTCGTCAGAGGCTTTGAGGCCGTGACCTCGGTCGGGCTGACGAATGCGTCCACCCTGATCATTTCGCTTCTGCCATCTGCGCGGGTCAGCGTCAGGTTCCGGCCAACGTCAGCTGCAGTGAAATGGTTGGCGCTTGATCCGACAGCGGGCGACCCGGCTGTCGTGCTGAACGTGACGCCAGTCGTCACCCGGTAGGGCAGGAACATGCCGCCGTAATAGCATGTCACCCGGCTGAGCCGGTTGTTGTACATGCTGTCGGCGCGGATCTGGGTGTTGGTCGTTCCTGCGAAGTGCAGCTCGTCGCCATGCACGTTCGCTGCGCCGGATATGTCCAGCATGATCGGCGGATTGGCCACGGCGTTCGGGCCGTTCTCGAACCGCGCCCCGCGCAGCCGGGCGACACCACCAGCCCGCGCACCATCGACGGAAAAGCGCAGGCCGATCTGGTCACGGCCTGCGAAATCCTGCTTCAACACGCATCCGGTCAGGTCCAGCGACCACTTGGTCGTGTCGCCAAGCGGTAAGGCGGCGTCAAGCGGGGCCTGGCATAGATAGGTCTTGCCGAAGGTTCCGCGCAGGTCCGCGCCCCGCGACTTGGCATAGTTGATCGCGGTCTGCATCGCTGCGAAGTCGTTCTCTCCGTTCCCGACATTTCCGAAATGCTCCAGCATGGCGGGCGTCCCATCCGGTGACCACTTGCCGCCGTCACCAGTCGTCAGCGCCGTGCCGGCCGCATCCCGAACGTAGCGCAGCGAACCGATCTGGATGTGCTGGAACCAGGGCGGGATACTCGCAGCCTCGGCCGCCGCACGGGACGCGAACGGAATATAGGGGGCCAGCAGCGCGGCCTTGGCCTCGTTGGCCGCAATCTGTGCCGCCGTCGCCTTTGCCAGCGCCTCGATCCCAGCATTGTCCAGCGAGAACGCCAGTTCATCATCTGCGGCCAGCAGCGTGGAAATCACCTGCACCCCTGCCCCGCGGACATAGACCCGCTCTTTCCCGCGCAGGACGCGCCGGAACTGGCCCGTCACGGCATGGCCCGTCACCGACCCATCGGGCGCCCTGCCCTCGGAGATCGCCACTTGGACCGTGCCATAGGCATCGATCTCGATCAGGCCCATGCGCCCTCGCGCCTCGGCGATCGGGGTCCAGCCGGCGGCGGCAGTCGTCAGTTTGGTCGCGGATGCCATCAGCTCACCTGCATGGAAATTGGAGTTGCGGCCGAAGCCCAGAGGACTTGCTCACCAGCCAGGGGGAAATCGATCCGGCCAGAGAAGCGATGCCCGACAGTCGAGGGAAGATCCGGAGGAACGGCGCGCTTGCCAACCGTCACGGCCAGCACATAGTCGCCCGCGCCATCCACGCGCACGACAGGGCCATCACCGCCCCCATCAGCCTCTGCGATGCGGGTCCAGGTGGCGCCCACGGTGAAGGATTGCGTTGATGCCATCAGAAACTAAACCCCGCTGGATAGTACCCCATGTCCCGGATGCACATATCTCCGTCGAAGCCCCGGCCATCGTCGGTGTTGTACTGCTCCGGCGTATATGCGTCCGGCGCCCGAACCGCGACGTTCATCATCGGGTAGTAAGGCAGGCGCGTTTTGTTGTCCTGATGTCGGGCCAGCAGCTTCACCGTGGATATTTCCACGTCATCGAAGAACTGCGTCAGCCATGCGTCGTCGCCATCCCAGACCACCGCGCAGGCATAGCTGTGGTAGCCTTCATGGATGGGCACGGTCGTGCCAAACAGCCAGTCCACATCGGGATAGTGACCATAGGATCCTTCCCGTGCGTTCGACCCTGCATTGCCGTAATGCTGCGATGCGCTTGTCTGGAAGCCCGTGATTGGCGTTGTCGATCCGAAGGTCTGGTTGAAATGCTCGAAGATGTCGATCTCGGGCGGCCATTGGGTCTGCCCTCCCGCCGCGCCGTTCGACCCGCGACCCACCATCCAGAACGCTGGCCACGCATAGCGACGGCGAGACGACTTGACGACAGCACGCCACACGCCGTCACTTCCGCAAACTTCGTCAATGGTCTGGCCCTGGATCATCGCGGCTTGGTGCCGATACAGCACGCTTTGGAACTCTGGCCGCGCGTCCATCGGGAACGCTACCGTGTGCAAGCGGATCGCATCCTCGGTTGCGTCGTACGAAATCGGGTTCTGCGCATGCTCGGGGAACTTCTCCTCGCTCATGTAGAGGCCCGTCTCTCCGTTACCGACTTGCGAATAGCCGTGCGATAGGCGCGACCGCCAGCATGGGTTTCCGTTCGCATCGAACCCGCTGTCCGACCATGTGACAGTCGCGGGATCAAACACGTTTGCCCGCGTTGCGGATGTCAGATCCAGCACCCGCGCGGCGCGATGGTTCTGCGTCGGCCTGGGCGGCATGGATACGCCATCGGCAAAGTTGACAACCACGTCGATGAACTGCTTTTGACCGCCGAACGTCTCGAACGAAATCTTGCAGCCGGGACCCGCAGCATACGCCGCGTTTGGGAACTGCAAGCGGACGTAATGGGTGGGGTCGTCGCCGGGGGACCAGCGGAACACATCGTTCGTCAGGAACGCTTTCTGAGCCGTGCTGTTTCCGACATTGACCCCGCCTGTAATGTTGGACGCACGGATGCAGCGCACAAGCACTGTCGCCTCAATCAGACCGACAGCCGTTAGGGGGATCCAGACCACGTTTTGCCCGGACGGCATGGTGACTTCGGCGGGCGCGGTAATGTCCGGCTTCACGAAATCGACCCACGGCGCCGCCCGCGGATAGGGGCTGCCGTTGTCCGGCCCGATGGGCGTGACCTGCGGGCCTTCCCGCGTGGCGAACAGTCGATAGGCCGTCTGATTGTAAAGGCCGGAGATGACGCTACCTCGGCCCGCATTGGGGGCGAACTTTGCGCCCGTCAGATCATCGTCAGCGTTTTCCGCAGGAACTAGCAAATAGCCCATAATTCATCCTGTTGTGATCGATCCATCGCCAGCAGTGGCGGCAGGTTCAGGATCTGATGGTGAGCTTTCGATGGTGACGCTGCCGTCACCTGCAGCCATTGCCCATTCTTCGGTTGCAGGCGCAGCGACCGCGACCTGCGGCCCCGTCAGCTTGTAGGGGTGCCCGGAAGGCAGCGATGCCGCGATGCCGTTACGGTGCGCCATGCAGCCCTCAAGAATGAGGCGGTCGGCCTCGGTCGGCATGGCAGATAGCGCAATGAACTCCCAAAGCCCGCCATTCCATCGCGGCGCAGTGCTACCCAGCCAGATCTTGGCGACCGTGGCCGCGCGCGCGGGAACGCCCATGAACAACGACTTGGGCATCGGAAGCGCGACGAGGCTCGATGCTCCGCCGTTCTTGCGCAGGGGGCCGCTGTTCCATTGCGTCGCGTTGAAGCCGTCGCCCTGGACGCGATGGCCTCCTGTGTCCCCGATCAGGACCTGGTAGGTGTCGAACGCCGCCTCTACGCCCGTCTTGTACCGGGACACGAACGCGATATAGGGCGTGGCAATCGCGGTCGTGCTTTCCAGATACGTGCCGCTGTTGAACGAGATGAACGGATCGCCGCCCTCTGTGTTCGCGACAGGTCGAAGGCTTGGCGAAGATTGGACAAAGTCATTGGTGCCGAATTGGTCCGCCAGCTGGCTGACAAACCCGGTTCCTGCCGACTGCTGGCGCTTAGGGTCGGCCCAAACGACCTTCAAGCCCGCGTCCAGATCGGTCGGCATCCACATGCGGATCGCATTGCTGCCGCCGCACCTGATGACCGCGCCCTCGTATTCGCGCGTCATCGTCCACGATGCGCCCGTCTCGCCCAGAATATCCACATCGTTCGCGGTCCACTGACCAGCAACCGTTGACGTGTAGGTTGACCCCGCATACCCGCCGCCGGACGTGATCGAGATCTCGGGCGCCACGGGCGCAGCGGTATACAGTGCCGCCCATTCCGCCCGGATCACGGCCCGGTTGGCGTCGTGGTTCCCGCCGCGGCGCAACGACAGCACGTCCTTGACCAGCGCGTTCAGGCCGTTCGCGTTGACCGGGTTCCGACCGCTGGCGAAGTTCCAGACCCGCAGCGAAGGCCAGCCGGGGTGCGTGCCGGTGCCGCGCAGCTGGCCCTCGACAACCACCGTGATAGGCCCTGCAGGATCGACGCTGATCTCGTAGGACCGCTCGACCGCTTCAACCGCAGGCGACAACGGGATAGTCACCGTCTCAAACTGGTTCGTGACCTCGGAACGGCGGTTGAACACCATCTGCGCGCCGCCGGCCTTGAGGTAGATGTCGGTCTGGGGTGAACCCTGGCCGAAGAAATACTGATCGACCGCAACGGACCGAAGCTTGGCCCGCATGAACACGGTCGTGTCCATCAGATCGGGCGGCGTGGCGGCAGACGTGCCGAAGCGGAAATACTCGTCCGGCATCAGGTCGGCCGCGCCATCCGTGATCGTGATGGCCGAGGTGCCCGCGATCATGTCGAAGGCAGAACCAGCCCCGCCGGCGTTCGGAACGCGGACGATATTCTCGCCCGACATGACGGCCGTCGAAACCTTGGCGCGCAGCGGGACTTGTCCCGGTCCGATACCGTACATCTCGGCGATCGTCGCGGGCGTCGGAGGTGGGGCAACGCTGCCCATCAGGCCGCCCCACACGCTGCCAAAGGTTCGCCAGCCGAAGCGCATCATGCAGGCTTGTCCCACATGCGAACCTTGACCTTGGCTCCGCCCTCGGCGCGGTACCAGAACGTCCCGGCGGCTGGCAGCTCGTACGGGACGCCCGAGGCGATCGTGCCGACCAGTGCCAGCTCGGCCTGGGTCGAGGCGATGCGGATGGACCCTCCAAGGGGCTGGACCCAAACGCCAGCACCTCGGGCGGGCAGCTGCTGGGCCGTGCGGGTCGCGTCGGCAACGGTATATGCGGCCATGGCGGGCCCTCCTGCTGATCGTGTTCAGCGTGAGGATAGGAAGGCGCCGTCCCGATATTAGGACCGGGCTAGCGGTTGCCCCACACGGGATCATATTCCGCGTCGGTGCGGGCCTGCTCCTGCATGGTGACTGACCGCGCGACCACGGGATAGGCGAAGGTCAGGGCCAAGGCATCACCTTCGTCGGGGCTGGCAACCCCGCGCTTCTTCATGTCGGACTTCTTCTCCAGCACAATCGCGTTGTGGCTGTCGAAGCTATAGAGCGGCCCGGTCAGATCCATCTCCAGCGCGCGACTGTCGGGCAGCGATCCCCCGGACTTGATCCATTCCCGCATCGTGGCCCACATCTGCGCGCGCTTGTTGGCGCACTTGGGCACGCCATCGATGTGCCGGTCAGCCTTGCCCCCGAAGTTCACGCCGATCACGGCATAGCCCATCTGGCGGCAGCGATCGACCACACCGCCACCAACGCCGCCTTCATCGATAAACACCCCATCCGGCTTGTGCTGATCCATCTCGGCCATTACCCGCGCGGCCACGGCCATCGTGTCGGCGCCCTGCAGGACGATCGGCGGCATGCGGCGCGCATCCCTGCCCCGGCGCATCCGGATCACCGTGCGGTCATCCCCGAAGCGGGCCACGTCGACGCCCAGCACCAGCTCGTCGCTGATATGCGTGGGCACCTCGCGCGCCATCGCGGCCCGGACGATACCGCCGCCGATGAACTGGCTGTCGCTCTCGGCCTGATAGGCCCCTTCCCAGATGTGCTGATAGCGCTCGTAATCACCCGCCAGGTCGAGCAGCCTCTCCTCCTCCAGCTCGGCGCTGCGATACGGGTTGTCGCGGTAATTGGCTTCGACCACGCACCGGCTGTCCGCAAAAGCGGGGTTCTGCCGCAGCATTACATCGACGGGATCGGAACGCAGGTTAGGGTTCCAGGTGAAACGCAACTGCGACCCCGGCTTGCGCAGGGTGGGCCGCAGCAGGTCCAGCGCCCCCTGGCTGGCCGTGTTGGCTTCTTCCCACCACGCTTCATCGAAGCCTTCCAGCGACTTGATGTTGTCGGCGTTGAACTCGTTCATGCCCTTGAACAAGATCAGACCGCCGCCGGGGGCGTGGATCAGGTTGTCGGACGGTACGGGCCGGAACAGCGACGAAATCCCGAGGCGCTGCTGGCTCTCCACGATCAACTTATAGACCGATTGATCCAGCGATTTCTGAACCGTCCGGATGCAGATCGTGAAGCGGCCGGGCTGCGTGATGTGCTTCACGTTCACGTTGTCAGCCGCGTCCCAGGACTTGCCCGAGCCGCGGCCGCCATGTGCCCCGAGATAGCGCGCCTTCGACTTCCAGAGCGGCGCGAAGACCTTGGGCGGTTGGACGTTCAGGATCACCCGCGCCCCCAGGTCCGCAGGTCTTCCCAATCCCCGCCGCTTTCCATGATCGCAGCCGCGGCACGGGTCAGTTTCAGGTCGGCCTGCGCCAGCTTGCGCCGCGACATGCGCAGTGCATCCCGGCGACGTTCCGCGCGCTCATGTCCCGGCCCTGTCAGGTGCCAGCCATTGCAGACCGGGCAGCGATACGCGCTCACCACAGTGGACCGGCGGCACCCGGTCAGGCTGGTGGCCTCGTCTTCGGTGCGGAACCGCGCCTTGCCCTCGCAGCATGCCAGCGCCGCCTCGGGGGAGATGATGCCCTTGCGTGTCATGCCTCACCCCGCTTCATGTCTTTCTGCCGATGCAGGGTGAAGCTAATCGATCCGAAAAGAACGCAAACTTCGGACAAGAACCCGTCAGGGGTCCGGCGGTAATACCGAGCAACGAACCAGCCCCTTGGCCATTTTCCATCATCGCCGCGAAACCTGCGCCCCTTGCTGAAAGACAGGATCCAGCGCCATGTGATGCTATCGGGGTGGTGGTAGCTTGCGATGTTCCAAAGATTATCGCTGTTGGTTTCGGATAACAGGCTCAGTCCGCCAATTCGAATAAGAGGCCCGTGGCTTCCCTTTGCCACCATCTTGCTCTTGCGGGTCCTCACCCGCAGTTTTCCGATCCGCTTAACAGTCATGCCTCACCCCCATCATCCCCGACGAAATTGACATCGACGCGCTCAATGGTCAGCACCCCGGCAATGTCCTTCTTGTCAGCCAGGCCAAGCTCGCGAGAGATGATGTTCGAGTTCAGCAGGCCAGCGGCAGCACCCTCGAACTTCTGCGCGAAGATGATCCGCTCCACTCGTGTAATGACCTCGGACAAATCGGGGCGGCTGCTGCGCCACGCGTCCCAAGTCGAATAGTCCACATCGAGAAACACACAGAGCGAGGCCAGCGTCATGGCCCGCATGTGCGGCAAGTCGGCCATCGTGATCTTGCCCTCGTATGCGAAGGGCTTCACTTCGATCAGCGGTCGATCGGACATCCAAGAGAAATACTCGCAGCACGCCGCCCACAAATCATCGGCTGTCGCAAACTTGGGCTTGGGCCCGGCGCTGCTGCGGGCCGTCCATAGGTCGTTGCCGGGCGCGAACTGTCCTTTGACGTTCCGACCATTGGCGGTAGGTTTTTTCGTCGCTTTCTTGACCACGGCCTTAACCTCCTTTTTTCCTCCATCACGCGCCGCCATCGTGAACCCCCGCGTTTCGCTTGGTGCATTTCGGGCAGATCCGCTTGTCGTCCCGGCTGGCAAAGCTCTCGCTGCAGCACAGGCAGCGACGAACCGGCACCAGGAAGCGCCGGCGGCCACCACGGCGGGCATCGGCGAGCGTGCCGTAGTGGTGGAAGATCCGGGACCGGATGGCGTAGACGCTGATCCCGAACCGCGCGGCGGCGTCGGCGAACGTGGCCTCTGCCGTCTCGATGATCCACGCCTCTGCGGCATCGACGCTTTCGCGGGGGTAGCGCTGTTTGGCGCCGACACCATCGGCGTGGCCGTGGCGGGCGATGTAGGTCCGCACGCTTTCGCGCTGGATGCCGAAGTGATCGGCCACGGCCTGCTCGTCAGGGAAGCGGGTGCCTCGAACGGTGATCATGCCCGCACCTCGCGCTTGTGGCCCGCGATCATCGCGGCCTCGGCCAAGGCGGCGCGCTGACGCGGCGTTGCGTCCTTGGCCAGCCAGCGGCGCAGCGTGCCGATGTTGACGCCCAAGGCATCGGCGGCATCCCGGCGGCGATCGAACTGCATGGGCCCGATCCGGGTGGCCTTGCGGTTGCCGGCATTGCCCGGATTGCCGTGCCCCTTGCCGGCGCCGAGCTTGTCGAGGTTGCCATGCGCCTGCAGGTGATAGCTCAGCGTATGGCGGGCAAAGCCATGGGCATCGGCGCAATCCTTGATGCTGGCATAGGCCTTGCCGCGGTAGAACACCGGCACCGACCAGGTGTTGATCAGGTTCAGGTTGCCGTATTTGCCGAGGTGGTACCGGATCGTGCAGACGTTCACGCCGAGCGCGACGGCCGCGGCCTTGAGCGTCGGGTAATGCGTTCCATCGGGTCCGGTGACGGGGACGTGCTTAGGCATGGGTCAGCCCTCTCTGCGCTCAAAGAATTGCGGGAACAGGGCAGACAGCTCGGTCGCAACGCGGCGGTGCTTGTCGCGGGTCATACCCTCATGCGGTTGCTTTTCGATCGCGTTGGACGCCCGGGCCGTCGCATCCTTTGCGGCCACCAGTGCGTCACGGACGGCGGCGCGATGCTGCACCAGCTCGTCGCAGACTTCCTTGAGCTCGGCCCAGCTGGGGAAGAAGCGCCAAGCCCGAACCAGAAGCGCCTCGCGGACGACATCGGCGGGATAGTCCTGCAACCGCCTGCGATACGCCGCGAGCTGCAGGTCCGCATCGAGGTCGGACCCTTTGCGGGACGGGGCGATGAAACCCAGCTCGGCGAGCCATGCGTCGATCTGATCATCCCCGGCCGGTGCGAATGCCCCTTCTAGGCGGCGCAGCAGCGTCTCGATGTTGTCGGGGTTTCCCTTGACGATGGCCAGCGGCTTGCCTGTCGGCTTGTAGCCCAGGAATGCGCCGTTGCGGTCGTATTCAGCTGCCATGTCCTTGCTGACGTGAAGCGATACTTCGCATTGCTGCGCCAGCGAGGCCAGAGAGCTGTTGACCTGTGCCGGTGTGCTGGCGGCCAGACGGGAAGCGGGCGGGTTGTGCATGGGGCATTCCTTCCGTGGGCGTAAGTTTCGGGGCCGCCTTGGCAGCGGCAAAATCCTGCATGTGTCGGGTGAGGGTCTTCGGGCCGTTGGCCGGCGAGCCATGAGCCACCGAATTGGACCTGGCGACGTGGATGACTTCCTCGGGCGTGAGGCCGAGATCGGAGATCCACCGGCTGACGATCATCGGCGCGTCGGCTGTTGCCCAATATTTCGGGACGATGCCGTGATGATCGAAGCCCAGGGCGTGGGTCAGGCGGGAGACCAGACTGGCGCCAGATGGCAGCGATGCCTCGCGCGCGTCCTCCGCCCCGTCCTCTGGTTCTATGGTGGTTCCTGACGGTTGGGGGGAACCTGGTTCGGGGTTTAGCGAACGAGGTTCGGGGTTTAGCGAACCACGTTCGGGGTTTTGCATCAGAAACGGTGTTTCTGGTTCGGGGTTTATTTCCTGAAAAGGCGAACGAGGTTCGGGGTTTGCGTTGACCAGATAGGCATTTGCCCTGCCCCGTCCGCCGCCTTTCTGGATCGTCAACCAGCCCGCATCGATCAGCGATTTGATGTTCTTCTGCACCGCCCGATCGCTCAATCCGGTCCGGGCGCAGATCCTTTCGACGGACGGATAGCATTGGCCGCGGCCGTCAGCGTGATCCGCCAGCGCCAGCATGACCAGCCGCGGCGTCGGGCCGAGATCGCTCTGGAAGACGGCTTCCATGTGCGCGATGCTCATGCCGCTACCTCGATCTCAACGATCACGCCGCCGTCCTTGGACCGCTCGCCACGCTCGATCGGCTGCACCTGGAACCGGCTGTCATCGACGCCCAGCACCTCGGCAATGGCATCCCGCGCGCCCTTCAAGGCGGTGCCCAGGTTGTCGTCATCGAAGCGGCTGACGCGCGACGGCGGGCACGCGGTATAGGTGACGAAGATCTGCGCCTCGTCCTCGATCTTGACGCGCTGCAGCCCGACCTCGATGGCCAGCCATGCCGCCATGTTCTTCTGTGCCTTGGTCTTGCGGTGCTTCGCGCGCCAGTGCAGGCGGCTGTTCGCGGACAGCTCCGAGAGCTTTGGCCACGGCAGCACCAGCCGCGCGATCTTCCTGCGGGTGGTCATCCCTCACCCCTTTCCGAATAGAGGCCCAAGGCCAGATGGGTCAGGGCTCTTGCGATCCCCTGTTGCATCCGCCTGTCCGGCCCCTGCTTTGCTTTCCGATATGCGTCTGCCCTTGCCGCCGTGAGCGAAGTGCCAGTCTTCGGCATCGGCGAGGTGCTCGCGGCACACCCACCATCCGTTGACGCCGAACATGGACCAGCGATGGACCCCGGCTTTGATGTACTTGCGGCAGATGTTGGCGCGGGGCGCTGCATGTCTCACGCCGCCTGGCGCGCGCCGGGCTTGCCGGACCAGTAGCAGGCAAAGACCGCTTTCCGGTCCTCGCCGCTCTCGTCCAGATCGGCCTGCCGGATGCGGTTCGACATCGTGCGGACATAGGCCTCATGCAGCCCGAGGCGCTCGGCGATATCGCCCGACGCCACGCCTTCCGCGCGCGCCCTCACGATGGCCAGATCGCGGTTGTCCCGCGCGGCCTCACTTTTCGTCTTCATGTTCATGGCGAGCCTCCCTGATCCTTGAGAAAAATTTTTCCGCCTCTTTCGTGAAGCGGTGATGCAGGGCCAAGGCGCGCACGGCGCGCGCCTCGTTGAGCCGCCCAAGCAGATACCAAACGATGACCTTCATCAGCGTCCCTCGATCTTGGCGAAGATGACCTCGGCGCCGGCCAGGGCCATCACGGCCATGACGTAGCGGAGTGAGGCGTCGTTATCTTCGCGGAGCCAATTCTTGACTTGGCGCGGCGACACATCGAGGACGGTGGCCGCGCGCTGCGCGAGTTCGTTTTCTGAGTTCGACGGGAAGGCCCGCCAAAGCAGGTTGGAGAACCATCGGCGCGCAGCTCCGGGGTTCACGTTTTCGGCAAGATTTTTCATCGCTGATGTCCCATGTTGATCGCATGGCAAGCGAGAACATTGGACTGCGAGCGAGGGGGCGACTGACATCAGGCCGCCCCTTCTTTTTTCTTCGGCGGATGCGTGGCCATGTAGGCCCGGATCTTCTCTGCCGTATCGAGGTGGCACCCGTGACCATTCTTCAATCGGCCATAGAGGCGCCCGTTCGACACCGCCCGGCTGATGATCGTGGCCGGGGAAAGCCCGCATTTCTTTGCGTGCGCCTCGACTTCGCTGATAAGTTTGATCGTGCTCATAGCGCCATAAAGGGATATTTATCCCCTGCATGTCAAGGGATAATCGTCGCCTTTGCTGACGAAGTTCGGCGGGCTATGCCGTGAGCATGTCGAGAACATTCAGAGAGGCGCTCAACGAGCGCACCGGACCGGGCAAGGCATCCTTGAAAGAGGTGGCCGACAAAGCTGGCGTTTCCTACGAGCAGCTCAAGAAAGTCCGCCAGGGCAAGTCAGGATCAACCAACGTCGAGGATGCTTTGCGGGTCGCAGCGTTCTTCGGCCTTACCCTGAACGAGTTTCTGGCCGATGATCTGGCCGAAGACCGAGCCGAGATAGTTCAGACCTACAACGCGCTATCAGAGGAAGAACGTCAGATCCTGCGAGACGCAGCACGCGGTCGCGCCGATCGGGACCATCCTTGAGAGCTGCAATTTCTTCCAGTTCGCGCCGTAGATCTGCAATAGTCATCTCAACCTCTCACGCTAAAAATAGAACGTAACAAGAACACAGAACGCATTCCAACCTGACCTTTATACAGTTGACAGGGGAAGTTTATGGACGCAGCCATTCTAGCCGCCGTGACGCTCGCCCACGCAGTACTGGCCATTTGCACGATCCTGACCGCCCGAGCATTCATGAAAGGCGGCAGCTATGTCGGCTTCTGCATGTCGGCTGGCGTCATGGCGCGCGGCGTTTCATGGACAGACAAGGCAAACGCCCCCGCCATTCTCATCTTTTTTGGGTTTGCAGGTAGCGCGGCTGGATATGCATTCTTCTGGTGGCTCGGCGGATCTGGCTACCATAGCGATGATGGCTGGATGACATGGCGCGGACAGCTCGGCGCAGTGTCTGGAATTGCCGGACTATTGCTCGGCATTCGCATATGCTCAATCTGCAGACAAGGGTTCGAGGGAGCCTGACAGTCCCACAATTTTAGAGTGACCTGACCCGCCCCAGGCGGGTTTTTTCATGCGCGCGTATCCCGCCCGAATCGCCGTTTCCAGACTTTTTCGGGATATTTATCCCTTTTATTGTTGACGGGGATATTTGTCCCTTGTAACGTCATCCCATACCCCGAACACCGGAGGATGGAATGACCCACAATCCCCCCAGCTACGAACCGACCGGCGACCGCAGCCACGGCGCCCCTGACTGGCAGGACCAGTACGAAGCCGAGCGCGGCACGATGGACGAGCAGCGCAACGGGCCGCGGATGATGGTGACCGGCACGATCCTTGGCAGCTTCGCCTGGGGCCTGCTGATCCTCGGCGCGGTGGCGCTCGGCCTGTTCCTCGCGATGCCGCTTCTGGCCGACGCGATGGAAAGCCCCCGCCCCGCAGCTTGCGCCGGCTTCACCAGCGAATGTGTCGCAGCTGCGGAGGCCCGCTGATGGACCGCTACAACGCCACCCTGACCGCCATGTGCGAGGTCATCGAGGACGCGATCGCGAACGGCTTGCACGCGTCGGATGTGCCCAACCTGGTCGCAAACACCATCGATGAACTGGAAGGCCGCGCCGAGCTGAGATTTCCGCGCTTCGTTGTCAGCCATGACGCCCCCGCCCGCATGAAGGAGGCCGCACGATGATCATCAAAGACCTGTACGAGCCGAACGCCGACAGCCTGATCCGTGAACTCAAGCGGCGGGAGCAGAACATCAAGTCCCAGTTCGAACTTGCCAGAGATGGCGGTGATTTTCAGCAGACCCTCGAAGCATACCTTCGCCTTGTCAGCGCCTGCGTGGCAGAGGTCGAAGCCCTGCACGCGGTGACGCTGGCCGAGCTGGAGGCCGCACGATGACGCCGGAACAGATCACAGGCCTGGAGGCACTTGGTAGCCCAGTGAATTACGACCACAAGGAAGCTATGCGCGTGATGGCGAAATGCGCCTGCAAAGCCTGTGGGGGAACAGGTGAACGCAATGACGCAGATTGTGGCGACATTTCATATTCGACTTGGGCATGTGAATATTGCGGCGGGAAGGGATGGGACGCCCAGGCATACCGTGAGGCTTTCCCCGTCAACACCGCACTGGCAGAGGACGCCGCCCGCGCGCACGACTTGGCGCTCGAGGTGGAACGGCTGAAGGCGGATCTGCGGTTTGCAGAGGCGGCGCTGGCAGACATCGGGGATGTCGAACGCGAAGATGGAGACGATCTGCCTTGGTGCGAACGCCGCGCCGCTAAGGCATTGCCGCGCATCCGGGCAACCATCCGCGACACCCACGCCGCGACCGCCGCCGTCCTGTCCGCACGCGACAGCATCCCGGAGGGCGAATGATGCGCAACCCCCTTCCCGCCGTTCTCTACATCGTCATCCGCGACTTCGGCACCCTTGGCCTCGGCTCGTCCGACCCGACCGCTGACCGTGACGCGGCATATGACGAATTCACCTTTGCCACCGACGCCGGCGATCCCGTTGGTGTCTGGAAGATCACCATCGCAGGCGGCCTGCCCGTCAGCACCGTGGACGATACCGACAGCTTCGAGCGCGAGCTGCAGGAAGTCTGCATCGCCCGGGGGCTGGACTGGCCGACCGTGATCCGCCTGGAAGACAACCCCGCAATGAAACTAGCCGCTGAGTAGGAGGCGAAGATGATCCGCCAGCCCACACCCGAGGCCGTTGCGCTGGACTTCTGGCGCCGCACCGTCGCCGGGGAGCGTGTCGCCCGCTTCGAGGACGAGCCGCAACCCGGCTTCTACAAGCGCCGGATGGTTCGCGGCGGTCCGTTCGTTCCGGTCGAGATCTGGATCGAGCAGGACATCGACCCCGAGACGGGCGAACTGACGGCCCCCGAGGAATTGCGGGCGATCTGCAACGCCCAGCCCTGCAACCCGGTCACCGTCTGGCCCTACTGCCGCGCGATCAGCGCCGCGGATTACGACGCCCTCACCGGCACCCGAGAAACGATCCCCGACATGGCGGCCACACACGTCGCCCTCGACCTTGGCCGCATGGCCGCAATCAGACCCTGAAAGGAAACCTCATGAACATCCAGACCGCGCCCATCGGCCACAATCACCCGCCGCTCTACGACCTCGACGCCTTCGAGGCCCTGAAAGCCCGCGTTCAGGAGATCGCCGACGCCGGCGGCGACTGGCTGGACCTCGGCAAGATCGAGACGGAGGAGAAGGCCAGCAAGCTGAACGATTTCATCGGCCAGAGCCGCAAGACCTGGAAAGACGTGGACGAGGCCCGCAAGGCGGCCAAGCAGCCCCACCTCGACGCCGGCCGCGAGGTCGACACGGCATTCAAGGCACTGGCCGACCCGATCGAGAACCTGGTGAAGAAGCTGAAAAAGCCCCTCGCTGATTTCGCTGCGGAACAGCAGCGAATTATTGACGAGCAGAAGCGCAAGGACCGCGAGGCCGCAGCCAAGGCCGCAGCCGAGGCCGAGGAAGCCCGCCGCGCCGCAGAGGCCCGCAATGACGTGCTCGCGCAGGCCGAGGCCGAGAAGGCCGCAAAGGAAGCCGCCAGGGCGACCAAGGCAGCGGAACGCCCCGCAAAGGCCAACATCGCCAGCGCGACCGGCGGTGGCCGCACCATGTCCACCCGGACAGTCTACACGGCCGAGATCCAGAGCGATGGCGATGCGCGCCGCGCCTTCGGCTTCCTGCTGGCCGATCCCGACAGCCGCGAAGCGCTGGTCAAGGAAATGGAACGCCTGGCCACCGCCGCGCGCCGCCGCAAGGACGGCCCGACCGTCATCCCCGGCATCACCTTCAACGAAACTCAGACGGTAGCTTGAACATGACCCAGCAACAATCGACCAGCGTGGCGACCCGGCCCTTGCGCCAGGTGACGAACGTCAAAGAACTTCTGATGAACGACATGGCCAAGCAGCAGCTGGCCACCGTCGCCGCCAGCCACATGAAGCCCGATCGCATGATGCGCCTGATGGCCAACGCCATCCGCACCACGCCCCAGCTGGGCGATTGCGACCCGCTGTCCTTGCTGGGTTCGATGATGACCTGCGCCAGCCTCGGCGTCGAACCAAATACCCCCTTGGGGCACGCCTACCTCTTGCCCTTCAAGAACAAGCGCAAGGGTATCACCGAAGTCCAGCTGATCCTTGGCTACAAGGGGATGATCGACCTGGCGCGGCGCTCGGGCCACGTCAAGAACATCCACGGCGATGTTGTCTATGAGAGCGATGATTTCAGCTTCGAGTATGGCAGCAACCAGCACTTGACGCACCGCCCCCGCGGCAAGCGCGAAAACCCGCTCTACGCCTATTGCCACGCGACCCTGACCGATGGCGAGGCTTTCGTGGTCCTGCCGTGGGATGAAGTCATGGCCATCCGGGACGCATCGCAGGGCTACAGGATGGCCGTGCAGTACAACAAGAAAGACAGCCCATGGATCGCGCACCAGCACGAGATGGCGGCCAAGACCGCCGTGCGCGCCCTGTTCAAGTATCTGCCCATCAGCATCGAAATGGACGGCGGCAAGCTGAGCGATGCCCTGTCGGTCGATGAAAACCGGATCGATTACACCGCCTTCGCCAAAGACCCCACCGCTGGCCACATCGAGGGCGAGGCCTATGACGTGGAAACCGGCGAGGTCGAGGAGAAGGACGAGGCCCCGGCCAGAGAGGAGCCGAAGAAGGAACCGGCCAAGAAGACCACGACCGGCAAGCCCAAGGCCGAGGAAGGCGAGCAGGGCAGCATGTTCAGCCCCAGCCTGTCGGAGCGGATCAAGATGGTCGAGGGCAGCATGAAAGACATGCTGGCCGAGGGAGCGCCCTTCGATGAAGTCCTCGAAATGTTCGAGGCGCAGATCGAGAACATCCGCGCCGAAGATGCCGATGAAGCCGATGCGCTGATCGAGGCCCTGCGCCCCGCCGACTGACCCGCCAAGGGCGGCGCCGGGCCGCCCCGCACCCACCGAACAGGAGCAAGACATGATCCCGATGCACAGCACTCCGAACGACCACATCGAAGTCAACCGCTTCCTCAAGCCTCTGCCCGAACACGCGCATCTCTGCGCCACCTTCTTGGGACAGGCGCACATCGCCGGAACCGGACCTGCCGGGAATGCACGCTGTGGGGCGTCAAGCGGTTCAAGAAGGATGGCGGCAGCGTGATCGAGAGCCCCGGCCATTACGCCGCAAGCAACAAAGAGCGGCCCGGCGTGCTGAAACGGGCGCGGTGCAATTACGAGATCAGAGGAAAGGCCACGAGGCGGTTCCCCGGCCATGCGCCCGCCTGCCGCTTCTTCCAGACCAATGAAAACCCGCCGCTGCCGATCAAGGCGGAAGACGAAACCAAACAGTGAAGGAACACACCATGTCCGACGATCAAGCATACGGCGTTGCAGCCGACGAGCTGCGCCAGTTCATCGAGCAGCAGGAGCAGCTCGACGCCGAAGCCAAAGACATCGCAGAGCGCAAGAAGGATATTTTCGCAGAGGCCAAGGCCCGCGGCTACTCCGTGCCGATCATGAAGCAGATCATCGCTTTACGGAAGCGCGACCGCGACGACATCGCCGAAGCCGAGGCGATCATGGAAATGTACAAGACCGCCCTGGGGATGGCGTGACGTGGCCGCCTATTACAACGAGATCGACCCCGGCGCAGCGGCATGGCTGCGCCAGCTTATCAAAGACGGGCTGATCGCCGATGGAGAAGTCGATGAACGATCAATTCTCAATGTTCGACCTGTGGACCTGCGCGGCTTCACCCAATGCCATTTCTTCGCCGGCATCGGAGGATGGAGTTGTGCCCTGCGCCTCGCCGGATGGCCAGACGATCGCCCGTGCTGGACTGGAAGCCCACCCTGCCAGCCGTTCAGCGCGGCAGGTAAGCAGAGGGGCCGAGACGACGCCCGCCACCTCGCCCCCCATTTTATCGATCTGGTGCGGTCCTGCCGCCCCCGAGTGCTGTTTGGCGAACAGGTCGCCAGTTCGGAAGTCTTCGGAAAAGCTGCAGGCGGCGCTGGAAAGCGCGCTGGCGGACCGCCTGCATGGGCTTGGATCGACGATCTATCAGATCGCCTGGAAGCCGCACGTTACGCCGTTGGGGCGAGCGATTTCCCGTCAGCGGGCGTCGGCGCGCCGCACATCAGACAGCGCACATTCTTCGGGGCTGTCGACCTGGCCGACGCCGACGACGCGGGACTGGAAGGATGGCGGGAACCCGAACGTGAACGTGGAACTGAACGGCCTGCTGGGCCGAGTGGTGTGGCTGGCGGGCTGGCCGACAGTGACAGCGACGGATGCGGTTCGATCGCCGGGAGAGGGCTTCACGACGCCGAACATCACTCTGAACCACGCGGCGGTGATGGCGGGCTGGCCGACCCCTCAAGCTCGGGACGGCGACCCGAATGGAAGGACAGCAACGCCTCAGACCGCCTTGAAACGATTTGCGCAGGGCAAACGCAATCTGGACGATGCCGCGCAGCTGGCCGCACCAGCCCGCTTCACGGCTTCTGGTCGGATGCTGACTGGCTGTTCTGCCGGGATGGAAAGTGGCGGCCAGTTGAACCCGGAACATTCCCGCTGGCTGATGGGGTATCCGGCCGTGTGGGGCTCTTGCGGGGCTACGGCAATGCAATCAATCCGCACGCGGCGAAAGGGTTCATCCAAGCCTTCGACACCGCTGCAACCATGAAGGAGGCCATCTGATGCCGACCCCAAGCACCCCACCACTGACCGAGGCCCGGATCGCGCGCTTTGTGCGGGCGATGTCCAAGGCCGACCCCAGCCTCACGCGGTTCCGCATGACCCGCGACGGCGACCTGATCGCGGAGCGGGCCGACATCGAGCCCGCACCAGACGCGGCGAACTATGACGCCATCGACTTCGGCGGGTCCAAATGAAGACGACGCAAGGCCTGCCCTACCTGACGAAGAAGAAAAGCCGGGGGCGGACATACTGGTACTTCCGGCGGGCGGAGGGATATATCCGCCTGCCGGACCCGGACGCGCCGGACTTCCTCGCCAAGTATGACGCAGCCAAGCGCGGCGTCTCGCTGGTCCCGACCACCGCCCGGACGTGGCAGACGCTGATCGCCAGCTATCGGCAAAGCCCGGCGTGGAAGGATCTCGCCCCGCGGACCAAGCGCGACTACGAGAAGGTGCTGGAATGGGCCATCGCGACCATGCCCGGCAAGGACCCGTCGCGGATGATGCAGCCGCATATCGTGATGGCCCGTGACGCCAATCAGCACCGCCGGCGGTTTGCCAATTACATCGTCCAGGTGCTGGGCATTCTCTTTGCCCATGCCATCGAAAAGGGTTGGATGACCCACAACCCGGCCAAGGGCGTGAAGCTGTTGCGCAAGCCACGGGGCGAGGCCGAGGTGCATGGACCCTGGGCGGCCGATGTCATCGCCGCGTATCGCGCCGCCGCACCGATCGGCAGCTCAGAGCGGACAGCGTTCGAGCTGTCCCTCGGCCTGTCGCAGCGCATCGGTGACACGATCAAGCTGCGTTGGGATCAATGGGGCCCGGACGGCTTCGAGATCCAGCAGAGCAAGACCGGCACCGCTCTGACCATCCCGCCGACCGACACGCTGGCGGCATACCTGAACCAGATCGAGCGCGGCACCGCCACCATCGTGACCGGCGCGCGGGTCGGCGCCATGACCTATTCCGGGGTCTGTAGCCGGTTCGTCATCGCCCGCGCCGCTGCGGTCCAGGCCGCGCTCGATGCAGGCGACGAGAGGCTGGCGGCCCGCATCAAGGCCAGCACCCAGCACGGCCTGCGCTACACCGTGGCGCACCAGATGGCCGAGGCAGGCATTCCCGACAACGAAATCAGCGCCGTCACCGGCCACAAGACCCTCGCCATGCTGCGGAAATACGCGGGCGCGGCAAGGCAGAAGGCCCACGCCAAGGCAGGGCAGAGCAAGCGAAACGAGAGCGAGAAGGGAACGGACGAATGACCGAGAAACTGACCGACGAGGCGCTGGCTCGTCAAATCATCCCAGAGCTGATGATGATCGGATGCCATGAGAACGGCGAGGCACGCTGCACCTGCGGCATCGGCGCGGACGCCGCACAACTGATCGAAAGGCTGCTATCCCGCCGCGCCACCCCTGCCGACGATCTTCTTGCCACCATGGATGAGCTTATAAAGCAGGCGAGGAAGACCCATCGCATCGGGGCGCAGACAGGGCCGCACTGGCTTCACCTCGGGATTGCAATCTCGAAAGCCGATCATGCTCTGATCGCCGCCCTCGCACAGAAGGACGCCATCCATGACTGACTTTTTGACCGACGAAGAACTGGACCAGATGGTGATGTATTCTGTCACCGGTTCGCGGACGGAAAAGATGGCTTTAGAATTGCTGGAACGCCGCCGGGCAGACGACGCGCTGGCGCGACGCGCGGAGGCCGTTGAGGCGGAACTGTCGAAACTGCGGAAGATGCTGCGCCCCGAGTGGTTCTACGAAGCCGACTGCCACGATAGCGAAAAGTGCTGCTTTGACCTCACTGAGGTATTGGAAGAACACTATTTCTATGATCGCCCAAGAAAGGGGAATCATGTCGTGCAGATTAGTTGCGCCACTAGCCTGCCCGACATCTGGGCTGCGGTTCGGGTCGATTGCAAATGCACCGATGAAGATGACTGCGACTGCGACACGGACCTGATCGTCACCGAGCACGACAGCAAAGAGGCAGCAGAAGCCGCCCTCGCACAGAAGGGGGATGCGTGATGGAAGTGCGTGACCAAATCATCAGACAGATCGACCGCCTATTTGGCGATACCAGTCAACCCGCATCCACCACCAAGTACGCACTAGAGTGCATCCGCGACCACATTGATCAACTTATTGACGCATTGGATGCAGATGGAGTTGCCAGCCATGACTGACCGGGATGAAGTGGAGCGGCTGGTCGAGCGGTTGAAAAAGCTGGGCCGCGATATGGACCGACACGCTGCGCCTGATTGGGATGAGCATGAAGACGTTTTCGCTGCGGCCGACACCATCGAAGCCCTGCGCCAGCGGGCAGAGGCGGCGGAAGAAGCCGAGAGCACATACCGAAGGATTGCAGATGATGCTGCTGACCTGATGTGTCGCATGGATCAGCAGCGCCTTGAAGCCCGCGCCCAAGCGGCTGCGGCATGGGAAGCGGCAATCGCCAAGATGACTTTGTACCATGAGAGCAAGCGCGACGCATTGAAGGCCGAGGCTGACATCCACCGTGGCCGCGACGATGACGCAGCATGTGAGGCGCTGGCCGAGGCGATTTCGCACGGAGACGCAATTCAGCACCTCCGCGCCCTCACCCCACCCGCCGACTTGCAAGCTGTCCGTGACGCGGAATGGAACGCGGCGATTGAGGCGATGGTGGCAAAAACCACTGATATGCTGACGGCCATGCCAAAAGCCCCGGTGGATGGCGACGATTGGATCACAGGGTTCCGGCAAGGCGGCTGTGCGGCTGTCGGAGATGTTCGTCAGGCAATCCGATCCCTGCGCCGGGACGCTACCCCGCCCTCTCCCTGACCGCCTCCAAGGCCGCCTCGAAAGTCTCGGCGTGGCCCATGCCCGTCTCGCCAACCAGGACCGACCAAACCCATCGCCCGCCGCCGGTGCTGATACGCACGTCATAGACCCGACCCACAGGCACACCGGCGCGATAGATCATCCAATCATCAGGTTCAGTTTTGCCGTTGATGACGGTCGGTCGCCTTGTCCACATGCTGAAAACCTGTCGTCATTGGCGGCCCCGGACCCTGCGGAACATCCGAGAACGCTTAGGGAAACTGGGAAACACACTGGGAAACACAAATCAGCCGCCCCGACGCATGACTTAGGCCAATGGCTTGACGCGCGCTAAAGCCCAGCAATTGCTGGGCGAAAGAGCGTGGTAGGGGCGGCCGGACTCGAACCGGCACTCATCGCTGAAACGGATTTTGAATCCGTCGCGTCTACCATTCCGCCACGCCCCCGATTGATCGGCGCTCTTTCGGCAGGACCCGTTCGGGTCTGACAGACGAATATTTCCGTCCGCGGGGATATGCAAGAGGAAGAAACGAGGCAGGGTCGCGATGCCCTGCCCTATTTCCTCAGGCGCGGCCCAGCTTGGCAAGGCGTGCGTCGCGCAGCTGCGCGAAATCGTCGCCCGCGTGGTAGGATGACCGGGTCAGCGGCGTTGCCGAGACCATCAGGAAACCCTTGCCATAGGCCGATTTCTCATAGCCCTTGAATTCATCGGGCGTGACGAAGCGGTCCACGCGGTGGTGCTTGGGCGTGGGCTGCAAGTACTGGCCGATGGTGATGAAGTCGATGTCGGCGGCCCGCATGTCGTCCATGACCTGCAGAACCCCCTGACGGTCTTCGCCCAGACCCACCATGATGCCGGATTTGGTGAACATGGTCGGGTCCATTTCCTTGACCTGCTGCAGCAGGCGCAGCGAGTGGAAATAGCGCGCACCAGGACGGACCGTCGGATAAAGGCCGGGGACCGTTTCCAGGTTGTGGTTGAAGACGTCGGGACGCGCCTCGACCACGATTTCCAGCGAACCGGGCTTGGATTTCAGAAAGTCCGGGGTCAGCACCTCGATGGTCGATCCCGGCGAGCGATGGCGAATCGCACGGATGGTCTGGGCGAAATGTTCCGCGCCGCCATCATCCAGATCGTCGCGGTCCACGCTGGTGATGACGACATGGTTCAGGCCCAGCTTCTGGACGGCATGGGCCACGCGGCCCGGCTCGAACGCGTCCAGATCCTGCGGGCGGCCGGTGGCCACGTTGCAGAAGGTGCATCCGCGGGTGCAGATTTCGCCCATGATCATCATGGTGGCGTGGCCCTGGCTCCAGCATTCGCCGACATTGGGGCAGCCTGCCTCTTCGCAGACGGTCGAGAGACGGTTTTCACGCAGCAGGTCACGGGTCTGCTTGTAACCCTCCGAGGTGGGTGCCTTGACCCTGATCCAATCGGGTTTCTTGGGCTGTGCCTGGTCGGCGCGATGCGCCTTTTCCGGGTGACGCTGGTCCGGCATCCTGAGGTCGCGCAAGGTCTTGGTCCTTTCGATCGCGGTTCCCGCAGAATTAGGCGAAATTCGCCCGATTGGCAACGCGTTGCCGATGCGCGCGACACATGGCTGTCATGCCGCGCCCATAAGCTGCGTCGCGGCATTGCCCTTGCCGCGTTGCAGCGTTACCACGCGACCCAATGGGAGGAAGCCGCAGGCATCGCATCGGCGGTGCCCCTTCATACAGACAGGAGCCATTATGAAACCCGGATCGCAACTGCCCGACGTCACCTTCCGCACCCGCGTCCGCGACGAATCGATCGGTGGGTCCAATCCGTTCCGCTGGCAGGACAAGACCACGGCCGATTACTTTGCCGGCAAGCGCGTCGTGCTGTTTTCGCTGCCCGGTGCGTTCACGCCGACCTGTTCGACCTATCAGCTGCCCGGCTTCGAAGCCGCGCATGAAGAGCTGAAGGGTCTAGGCATCGATGCCGTCTATTGCATGTCGGTGAATGACAGCTTTGTCATGAACCAATGGGCCAAGTCGCAGAACCTGAACCATGTGACGGTCATCCCCGACGGTTCGGGAGAGTTCACCGACAAGGTCGGCATGCTGGTGCGCAAGGACAACCTGGGCTTTGGCGCGCGCAGCTGGCGCTATGCGGCGATCGTCGACGACGGCAAGGTCGTCGCCTGGTTCGAAGAGCCCGGCCGCTGTGACGACTGCGCCGATGATCCCTATGGCAAGACCTCGCCCGAGACGATCCTGGCATGGCTGCAGAACGCCAATGTCGAGGAAATGGCCTGATCCTTGCGGCGGGGCAACAGGTTTGCCCCGCCGACCCTAGCCCAACAGTGGCTGCGCCGCGTGGCGCAGCATCCCGGCCAGATCCTGAAACCAGCCATCGGCAGGCGTCGATCTGCGCCGCAACAACATGATCTGACGCGCGGGCTGCGGATCGGGAAAGCTGATCGCCGTCAAACCCGGCGCGGCCGCGGTTTCCTGTCCCTTGGCGATCTGCGGCAGAAAGGTCAGTCCCATCCCCTGCGCGGCCAGTCGGCACAGGGTCGACAGCGACGCGGCCCCCAGGTCCAGACGACTGCTGCGACGGCTGAGGCCGCAGACCTCAAGCGCCTGGTCGCCAAGGCAATGCCCCTCGTCCAGCAGCAACAGTTGACCCGGATCAAGCGCCGCGGGCGCAACGGCCTGGTTGCCCAAATCCGCGATTCGTGCGGCGCTGCCCGCCAGCAGGAACGGGTCCTGAAACAGCACGACCCCGTCCAGCCCCTGATCGTCCGGCGGACTGGCGACGACCACCGCATCAAGGCGACCGGCCAGCAATTCCTCCAGAAGCGTATCGGTCTGTGCCTCGCGCAGATGCAGGTCGCGACCAATGTCGCGGGCACGCAGGATGGGCAGCACCTCGGGCAGCAGATAGGGTGCGACCGTCGGGATCATCCCCAGCATCAGCCGACCGCCCTGCCCCGGCTGACGCAGTGCGCCTTCCAGATCGGCCATCGCCCCCAGCACCCGTTCGGCATGCAGGGCCAGCGCCCGCCCCTGCGGGGTCAGGACGACCCCTTGGGGCGTGCGTTCGACCAGCCGAGCGCCAGCCTCCTCCTCCAGCGCGCGGATCTGCATCGAGAGCGCGGGTTGGGTCACGTGGATCGTCTCGGCGGCGCGGGTGAAGTTGCCGGTCCGCGACAGGGCCAAGAAGTATCGCAATTGGCGCAGGGTGATGTTCATAAGTTACTCTGATCACAATCAGCAGAAAATGCAATTTCCGTTTATGCAAATCAGGCGACATGGTGGCGGCAATCAGCTGACCCAACCAAGGATCGCATTGCATGAATGACCAGACCCCCCGCCCCCGGATGACCACCACGGCCGGCGCCCCGGTAGTTTCGAACCAGAACAGCGAAACCGCCGGCCCGCGCGGCCCGCTGCTGATGCAGGATTATCAGCTGCTTGAGAAGCTGGCCCATCAGAACCGCGAACGCATTCCCGAACGGGTCGTTCATGCCAAAGGCTGGGGCGCCTTCGGGACCTTCACCGTGACCCATGACATCAGCCAGTACAGCTGTGCATCGATCTTTGCCGAACCCGGCAAGAAGACCGAGATGCTGGCCCGCTTTTCCACCGTGGCTGGCGAACAGGGCGCGGCGGACCATGAACGCGACGTGCGCGGCTTTGCGCTGAAATTCTATACCGACCAGGGCAACTGGGATGTGGTGGGCAACAATACGCCCGTGTTCTTTGTCCGCGATCCCCTGAAATTCCCGGACTTCATCCACACGCAAAAGCGTCACCCGCGCACCAACCTGCGCAGCCCGACGGCCATGTGGGACTTCTGGGGGCGTCATCCCGAATCGCTGCATCAGGTGACGATCCTGATGTCGGATCGCGGCTTGCCGCAGGACCCGACCTTCATGAACGGCTATGGCAGCCACACCTATTCGCTGTGGAACCGGGAAGGCGAACGCTTCTGGGTCAAGTTCCACTTCAAGACGAAACAGGGCCATCGCCATTATACCAACGGCGAGGCTGCCGAGATCATCGGCCATTCGCGCGAAGGCTATCAGGAGGCGCTGTTCGGCAAGATCGAGGATGGCAATTTCCCCCGTTGGACGATGTTCATCCAGGTCATGCCCGAAGCCGAAGCCGAAACGACCGCATTCGATCCCTTCGACCTGACCAAGGTCTGGTCGCACAAGGATTATCCGCTGATCGAAGTGGGCGAGATCGAGCTGAACCGCAATGCCGACAACTATTTCGCGCAGATCGAACAGGCGGCCTTCAGCCCGTCGAACAAGGTGCCTGGGATCGGCTATTCGCCCGACAAGATGCTGCAGGCCCGGGTCTTCAGCTATGCCGATGCGCATCGCTATCGGCTTGGCACGCATTACGAACACCTGCCGGTGAACGCGCCGAAATGCCCGGTCCATCACTATCACAAGGATGGCCAGATGAACTTCTTCGGGCATCAGTCGGGCAGCATCGACGCCTATTACGAGCCCAACAGCTTCGGTGGCGCGGTCGAGGACGCCAGCTTTGCCGAACCGCCGCTGCGCATATCCGGAGAGGCCGGGCGTCACCCGCACCAACAGCAGATGGATGATTATACCCAGCCCCGCGCCCTGCACGACCAGGTGCTGAACGATCAGGAACGGGCGCGGCTCTACCACAACCTTGCCGCCGCGATGGAGGGTGCCGACGATGCCATCGTCGAGGTCGCACTGAGCCATTTCGACCGCATCAGCCCGGCCTATGGCGCCGGCATCCGTGCCGCCCGTCAGGAAATCGCCCGCAGGCACGTGTAAAATTGAAAGGGGCGCCGGTCAGGCGCCCCTTTTCGCATGTCAGCCGATCAGCGGCGACCCCTTGCCGTAATTTTCAGCATAGTGCCGTTCCAGCCGCATCAGCGCCAGACGCAGGACGATCTTGCCGGAACGCGCCGACCAGCCCAAACGCCGCTCGGTCATCTCGATCCCCTCCAGAAAACAGCAGACGCGCAGCACGATGTCGCCCATCCCCGGGCCAAGGTCGCGCAAAGCCAGCGCAACGCGATCGCGTGCCGATTCCGACCCGCCGCGATAGCCCGACGCATTATATGACACATCGATCCCCGAGGTCATGAAGCCGTCCCAGTTTTGCGTCACGCGCGGCCCCATCTGGGCCAGTTCGAAATCTTCGCGCAGGCGTTCCCCGGCGGTGACCATGCCGGGCGTCAGGAAAGCCTCGCCCTGATGATCGCGGCGGCGGGCAAGGACCAGCAGCGGGCTCTCGGCGATGTTGACGCGCATGCGCTTGCGTTGGCCGTCCTCGGGGTCCTGCACAACGCGGTCCTCATAGACGCGGTGCTGGTCGGCATGCTGGAAGGGCGCTGCGGCCTCGGCCATGCCCTGCGGTTGGACGGGACTGGCATCGGCGAAGGAATCCGGCCCCATGGCGGCGTTGCGCTGGCGCGGCGAACGCAGCATCTGGCGCAACGCCTCGCGTCCGGCGGGCGCGATGACATAGCGCTGGACGCGGCCGCTGTCGCGGGTCTGGACCACCCAACCGTTCAACGCCATCTTTTCGGCCAGCTGGCGTTCCAGAACCACGGTGCGGATGTCGTCGCGGGTGACGATCGCCTTGTCCATGCCCGGTGCGGTGACCATGACGGCCCCCGCCTCGGCCAGGCGCCGCAGCACGCGCAGGGACTGGCGGTCGTCATCAGGCTTGGGGTTCGACCCGGCCTGTGCCAGTGCGCCGTCCACCAGCGGGTCGTCGCGGCGCGCCTCGAACCGGCGAATGCGGCGCAGGATGGTCGAAGCGTGGCAGCCTGCTTCACGCGCCAGGGAACGGATCGTTTCGCCATGTTCGACATGGCGAAGATAAAGGCGGGCATCGTCGCCCAGTGCGTCCCCGCATGCGGCTTGTCGTCCTTCAGAACGGTGCTCCGCGATGGGGGTGTCGAGTGCGAAATCACCGGTCAATATGGTCATGTCAGGTCCCTTGTCGTCCTCGGGTCGCCCGGCAGTTGACCACCCTGGGTTGAATTATTTCCCTGTGGTTAACAGGGTATTACTGCACATAGCCGCAACATTCCCTAACAATTCCTAAAGATTTCTTGCGCAACCGGACGCTGCGTCCACCCTTTTGGCAACACGCCCGCAGGTTGTGTGATGGTGGCTTTGCGTCAAATTCCAAGGATCAGAAGAATGACCCAAAGCTCGAATGTCATCGCCTTCCCGCCGCGCCCCGCCAACCAGCCCTTCCGGCGCCCGGCCGCGCTGATCCGCGCCGCCCGCGAAGGGCAGCGCGCCTGGAGGCGCGAACGCGATCTGGCCCGCCTGCTGCGCACCGACCGCTGCCCCGAACCCGCCCGCGCCCTGTCGCGCCTGCGCGCCGAGGAGGAGATCCAGAACGATTTCCGCCTGAACCGTCTGGCAGATTACGACATGAAGCGGCATGTCCTGCTGATGATCGCCATCATGGGCGAGATGCGCGCCGCATTGGAAGCGCACCCCGCGCCGCTGGCGACCGCGCTCTAGGTCTTGCGGCCTTTCAGCAATGATCCAAGGACACCCCGGACCAGGGCTTGGCCGGTCCGGGTTCCCAACTGCCGCGCAAGGCTCTTGCCGAAGGTGTCGATGACGCTGTCGGAACGCCGACCTGCGGATTTCCTTTCCGGTTTGGGCGCCTCATAGCGGCGCGCGTGGCGATGACCGTCACCCGACGGCATGTCGAACAGGTCGTCATCGGAGCGCTGTGTGGCCTGTGCCTGGCTTGCGGCATCCGCAGTGCGCTTGGCCAGAATCTCGTGGGCCGAGTCGCGATCCAGCATCGCGTCGTATTTCGCCCCCTGCGGCGACACCTTCAGAATTTCGGCCCGTGCGGCTGCGTCAATCGGTCCCAACTGGCTGAACGGAGGCCGGATCAGCGTCCGCTGTGCGATGCCCGGCGTGCCCTTGGGCCCCAGAAACGATGTCACCGCCTCACCCGTGCCGACCTGCTGGATGGCATCGGCAATATCGAATTCTGGGTTCGGACGGTAATTCTCGGCGGCCATTCGCAAAGCCTTCTGATCCTTGGCTGTAAAGGACCGCAAGGCATGCTGCACGCGATTGCCCAGCTGTCCCAGGACATTTTCGGGAATGTCGGCGGGGTTCTGGCTGACGAACCAGACGCTGACGCCCTTGGACCGGATCAAGCGCGCAACCCGTTCAACCTTGTCGATCAGGGCCTTCGGGGCATCGGCGAACAGCAGATGCGCCTCGTCGAAGAAGAAGGCGATGCGGGGGCGATCGGGATCGCCGACCTCGGGAAGCTGCTCGAACAGTTCGGACAGAAGCCACAGCAGGAAGGTCGCGTACAGCTTGGGCGCATTCATCAGGCGTTCGGCGGCCAGGATGTTGATCACCCCCCTGCCCTCGGCATCCTGCCGCATCAGGTCGGCCAGCTCCAGCGCGGGTTCTCCGAACAGGCGGTCGCCACCCTCGTTTTCCAGAACCAGCAGCGCACGCTGGATGGCGCCGACGCTGGCGGGACTGACATTGCCATAGCGCAGCGACAGATCCTGCGCATTCTGACCCACCCAGATCAGCATGGCCTGCAGGTCCTTCAGGTCCAGCAAGGGCAGGCCATCCTCGTCGGCGACGCGGAAGGCGATGTTCATCACCCCCTCCTGCGCCGGGGTCAGATCCAGCAGGCGCGACAGCAGCAGCGGCCCCATCTCGGCCGGGGTGGTCCGGACCGGATGGCCCAGTTCGCCCCAGACATCCCAGAAGGTGACCGGAAAGGACTGATAATCCAGCGGACACCCGATCTGTTCGGCGCGCTTGGCAAAGGCATCGTGCAGCTTGAAATCCTGCCGCCCCGCGCAGGCCAGACCCGCCAGATCACCCTTGATATCGGACAGAAAGACCGGAACCCCCGCCAGCGACAGGCTCTCGGCCAGCGTCTGAAGGGTCACGGTCTTGCCCGTTCCGGTGGCGCCGGCGATCAGCCCGTGGCGATTGGCATATTTCAGCAGCAGCGTTTCGGGTGTCGCATGGTCCTGTCCCGCCCCTCCGACGAAAATCGTACCCGCATCCGGATCCAGAACTGACGACATGACGACCCCCGATCATTTGCCTTGGCGCAACAGCAACGCGCCCTGTGAAAAGACAATCTTAACCCATTTGGTGCAAGGTCAAGTTGTTCGGGATCGCTGGTCGCGGGTCGAACCTTCCTCCCTGTTGGACTGCCGCGCCTTTCGGGGCGCGGCTTTTTTTTGTGATCCGCCGTAAACGCATCAACAGTTGACGGATCACGGCAGCGCGATTAGCGTGCAGATCAATAAAGACCGGCCAGTCCGGCAGGGAGACTACGCAAAAGCGTCGAGGCCGTGGTAAAGACCACGGCCTTTCGCATTCAAGTGGCCATGCGTTTTCATTGACAGCTTGCGCAGCACGGCGGCATGTCGCAACCATTCCGACATCGATGCGCGGATCACCGCCGCCCGCCCCCGTTTCACCAGATGCTCAAATCAAGGTGAAGCCGGCGGGGTCCGGTGGCACCTGACAAGGTCACGGCAGCATGCTAGATCGGCGCCAATGCTTTGAGCAAAGGGAAGAAACATAGATGTCCATCAAACCCTCGCACGCGCTGCTGGCCGCATTGGCCCTGATCGCCGGTCCTGCATTCGCACAAGAGGCCGCGACCCCGGCCCAGCCCGAGGCCAGCCCGACCGAGCAGCCGGCCGACGCGGCATCCACCACCGAAGCCAGCCCGACCGAAGCCACCCCGACCGAGGCACCTGCGGAAACGACCCCTGCCGCGGATGCCGACGCCGCACCCGCGCAGACCGGCACCGAAGCTGCTGCCGATGCGCCCGCCGACGCCGCCGATGCCCCTGCAGCGGCAGCCGGGCAGCCTGCCGCCAATGATCCGAACCGTCCCGGCACCTATTACGCCAAATCCGAACATGGCGATTGGACCAT
Source organism: Paracoccus sp. SM22M-07 (assembly GCF_001887735.1). Taxonomy (NCBI): domain Bacteria; kingdom Pseudomonadati; phylum Pseudomonadota; class Alphaproteobacteria; order Rhodobacterales; family Paracoccaceae; genus Paracoccus; species Paracoccus sp. SM22M-07. The sequence goes on along the minus strand of NZ_JPKW01000003.1, from coordinate 114,328 downwards.
CCGCTGCATTCGCGCAGGCGAGGGCAAGGACCCCTGCGAAATGTACAAGCTGCTGAATGACCAGGAAGACAATGCGGTGGCCGAACTGACGCTGGTCCCCTTGTCGAACGGCAATGTCGCGGCGGGTGCCACGCTGGTGGCTCCGCTGGAAACCGACCTGATCGAGGGACTTGGCTTCCAGGTCGACAGCGGCGAAATGCGCGGCTATCCCTTCAGCTTCTGCGCGCCCGTGGGCTGCATTTCGCGCCTTGGCTTCACCGAAGCCGAGCTGACCGGCATGAAGCGCGGCAGCAAGGCGTCGGTGCAGCTGCTTCCCTTTGGCGGTGATCCCAAGCAGCCGGTCAAGCTGGACATCTCGCTCTCGGGCTTCACGGCGGCCTTTGACGAACTGGCGGCCTATGCCGCCCGGCCCGCCGACGAGGCAGCTGACGAAACCGCACCCGCCGAATGATCCGATCGCGACATGTCGGAACCGCGCCCCAGTCAGGGCGCGGTTTTTTCATGTCCGCCTGGCGTTGATCAGACCCGGCGCAGCGCGATGACGGCGTTCAGGCCGCCAAAGGCGAAGGCGTTCGACAGGACCGCCTCGACCTCGACCTCGCGCGCTTCGTTGGGAACCACGTCCAGGGCGCATTCGGGGTCGGGTTCCTGATATCCGATGGTCGGTGCGATCACCCCGTCGCGCAACGCCATGATGCAGGCCAGCAATTCGACCGCGCCCGTGCCGCCGATCAGGTGGCCATGCATGGATTTGGTCGATGACATCATCAGCTTGTCGGCGTGATGCCCGAAGGCATGGGCCACGGCCGCGCATTCGGTCTTGTCATTGGCCGCCGTCCCCGTGCCATGCGCGTTGATATAGCCGATCTGATCACGGTTCAGACCGGCATCCGTCATCGCGCCTGTGATCGCGCGTTCAGCCCCTTGGGCCGAAGGCATGACGATATCCTGGGCGTCCGATGACATGGCAAAGCCCACGACCTCGGCCAGGATATCGGCACCACGGGCCTTGGCGCGGCTATACTCCTCGAAGACGAAGACGCCGGCACCTTCGCCCTGCACCATGCCGTTGCGGTTGGCGCTGAAGGGGCGGCAGGCATCCTTGGACATGACCCTCAGACCCTCCCAGGCCTTCACGCCGCCAAAGCACAGCATCGCCTCGGACCCGCCCGACAGCATGACATCCGCAGCCCCCGACCGCACCATCTGGAAGGCCAGCCCCATCGCGTGGTTCGAACTGGCGCAGGCGGTCGCCACCGTGAAGGCAGGCCCCCGCAGGCCGAATTCCATGCTGACATGGCTGGCGGCGGCATTGTTCATCAGCTTGGGGACGACAAAGGGGTGAACGCGGTTCTTCCCCTCCTCATAGACGGCGCGATAATTTTCGTCCCAGGTGTTCAACCCACCGCCCGCCGTGCCCAGGATGACCCCGGACCGCAGCCCAAGCGCGCCTTCAAAGTTCAGCCCAGCCTGCGCCACGGCCTGTTTCGCGGCCAGCAGCGTGAACTGCGTGAACTTGTCGTAAAGCAGGATCTGCTGGCGGTTGAAATAGGTCTCGGGGGTCCAGTTGTGGATCTGGCCGCCGATCTGGATCGACAGCCGTTCGACATCGCGAAAATCCAGCTGGGTGATGCCGCAACGCCCCTCGCGGAACGCCTCAAGCGTGGATGCGACGTCGTGGCCCAGGGCGTTGATGGTCCCTGCGCCGGTGATCACCACGCGGCGCAGACCGTCGCGTCCGCCCCCGTCGCCGCCCGATGACGCCGACGGAGCCGCCAGCCCCTGGTCGATCCTGTCCGCCTGCTTGCGAACCGAAAGGCCCTTCTTCTTGCTCATCCGTCCTTTTCCGCGACCAGGCGCTCGACGGCAGCAATGATCGTGCCCATGTTCGTGATGTCGAAATCCGACTTCTCGGGCTCGTTCGCATTGAAGGGAATGGTGATGTCGAACTCCTCCTCGATCGCGAAGATGGATTCGACCAGGCCCAGGCTGTCGATGCCCAGGTCTTCGGGGGTTGCGTCGTCGGTCACCTGTTCGGGGTCAAGCATCGCCTGTTCGGCAATGATGGCACGAATTCGGGTCTTGATGTCTTCGGTCATGTCGCCTCCTGCCTAGCCCTTCTCCAACAGACGTGTAACGGTTTCCTGAAGCTTTGACAGCTGTTGTGCGAAACGCGGCAGACGCCGCATCGCCTTTTGGATTTCCAGCTGGGTTTCCATCTTGACCGCCGGATTGCCCAGAATGACGCGGCCGGCCGGCACGCGGGTGAATATCTTGGTCGCCCCGCCCGCGATCACGTCATCACCGATGGTGATGTTGTCCGACACACCCACCTTGCCCGCCAGCACGACCCGGTCGCCCACCGTCGAGGACCCGGCAATACCCACCTGGCTGCACAGCAGGCAGTCCTGGCCGACCACGACATTGTGGCCCAGCATCACCAGATTGTCGATCTTGCTGCCTGACCCGACGCGCGTCGCGCGGATCGTGCCACGGTCGATCGTGGCGTTCGACCCGATCTCGACATCGTCGCCCAGTTCGACCGTTCCAAGCGAATGGATGCGTGTCCAATGCTGGGTGGTAATGTTGGCGCGCGCACCCAAGGTCCGCCGGATTTCCTCGATCCCCGATTCCTCGGGGGTGACAAAGGAAAAACCGTCGCCGCCGATGACCGCGCCCGGCTGGACGAACAGCCGGTCACCCGCGATCACGTCATGGCCGATGCGCACCCCCGCATGCAGGACCGCGTCGCTGCCGATGCGCGCATTGCGCCCGATGCTGACATGCGACGCGATCCGCGCATTCGCCCCGATCACGGCATCGCGTCCGATGACCACGAAGGGCGCGATGGCGGCGCCGTCGCCGATGCTGGCCGTAGGGTGAATCACCGCCGTGGCGTGAATGCCGGGTTCGATGTCGGGCCCCTGGTCGAAGGCCCGCGTCAGGCCCGCCATCACCAGGCGCGGGCGCGGCGCAAAGATCGCGGCCCGGACGCCATAGGCTTCCGGCTCCATGCCCTCAGCCAGGATGGCGATGCAGCCCGGACGCAGCGCTTCGGCATATTTGGGTGCCATGGCCAGGGCAATCTGCCCCCCCGTGGGACCTGCGGGTTCGGTCTGGGCGGGTTCGCCGGCCCCTGTGACCTGCAGATCGGTTTCGCCCCAGGCGCGCGCATCCAGCGACTGCGCCAGTTCCTTGATCGTGACGGTCATGTTGCCCCCTTTTGGCCAGGGACTTAGCGCGTTTGCCAGCGCCCTTCCAGCAAAACGCGACCGCCCGGGCTTACGATGCCGTGTCGATCTGACCCACGCCCTGCGCCTGCAGGGCCTGCCAGATGCGACCGTCACGTCCATAGATATCACCATACAGCCTGACCTGTCCCGTCTGGTCTGGCCAGGCCGTGAAATAGACCAGGTGAACCGGAACGGCAGGACGCAGGGTCAGCCAGGTTTCGCGCCCGCTGTCGAGGGTGCGCTGGAACAGCCCCGCCGGATCATCGCTCTGGGTGGACAACAGTTCGCGCGCCAGGTCCCGCGGATCGCCGATGCGCACGCAGCCATGCGAATAGGCGCGGGTCGCGTTGGCGAACAGGTGCTTGCTGGGCGTGTCGTGCAGATAGATGTTCCATTGGTTCGGGAAGATGAATTTGACGATCCCCAAGGCGTTGTCTTCGCTTGGCTTTTCGCGCATCCGATAGGGAAAGCTACTGGCGCTGTAGCGGTTGAAGTCGATGCTGTCGCGGGACACGACGTTTCCGCGACCGTCCACCACGTCCAGATGCGACACGGCGTTGCGATTGGCCTGCAGCTTGGGCAGGTATTCGCGCGTCGTGATCGACCGCGGAACGTTCCAGGACGGGTTCACCACCACGTTCGACATCATGTCCGAAAATTCTGGCGTGCGCATGTGTTCGTCATTCTTGCCCACGACGCTGCGGGTCCGAAAGACCTCTTGCCCGTCTTGGAAGATGGCGGTTTCATATTGCGGGATGTTCACCCAGACATAGCGACCGTCGAAATCATCCGAACCCATCCAGCGCAGGCGTTCCATGGCAACCAGGATCGCGCGCTGGCGGGCATTCCGTCCGCCAGCCGCCTCACCATTCAGCAGACGGATGGTCTGCGGGCCCGCGATGCCGTCGTCGCGCAGGCCGACTGCACGTTGGTAATCCGCCACGGCCTGCGACATTGCCGCATCATAGAGCGTCGGATCGGCACTCTCCGCGGCAAAGCCGATCGCGGCCAGCCGGTCGCGCAGCGGCACGACGCCGGGACCCGATTGGCCGACACGCCAGACGGCCTCGGGCGCTTTGGGCAGGCCCTGCGGCACGGTCAGCCTTTCGGGGCCGAACAGCGCGTCCTGGAGCGTCTTGTAGGCGGGATGGCTGGGGCCAGCGTTCATCAGAACCGCCGTCGGATCGGCCGAGGCCTGAAATTCGCGCAGCGACGCCACGACGGCGGGACGGGTTGGCGCGCGCTTGATATCGGGTTCCACCGCCGAAGGCGACAGGATGCCGCTCTTCAGGTCGCGCAGCAGGCGCGCGGCGCGGGTGGCATAGGCCACCTCGTCCATGACGCTGCGGGGATGGTCGGGCAACGACGCCGCATCATAGCGGGACGCCGGAATACCATGGCGCGGCATCGCCTCGATCGCCAGTTTGACGGCTTGGCGGCGTGCCTCGGCCTGCGGCCCGATGAAGACCGGGGCCAACCCGTTGCCGCCATAAAAGGCCGCCAGGTCGGAATCACCCGCGACGGCCCGGGCCAGATCCATCTGCGCCGCCGAAAACTGCAGCTTGGGCCCCGGCACCGACATCAGGGCCGCGACCCTTTCCTGCGCCATGGCCGGTGCGGACATCGCCGCAGCCCCCAGCAAGATTGCAAAAACCGAACCCACACGCCAAGCCGACATGACACACCCCAATTCAACAGTTACCGATTGTCTCATACCCGGATGGCACAAGCCACCAGCCATCCCACTGGTACCGTGCGAGAAAAAGGTCCGTTGCAACCAAGTCACAGGGTTTCGTTCGATCTGCAACAACCGCAAAATTGGGCGGTTTCTTGCCGAAATACAACCTATCATGGAATGCAGGGGCAGAATCCGTTTCTCAACCTCAAGGTATTTTGACACAATGTTAGCAAGTCGGGGATAAACCACGACATGCCGCGAAAGTTTCGCGGATCCAAAAAACGAAGCAGGACAGGCGATCTGACATGACAATGGACCTCATCTCCCGTCGCGGCGTGCTGGGCGCATTCGCAGCAACCAGCGTCGTGGCTGCTCCGGTTATGGCCAACGCTTTCGGGTTCCTTCGCGGGGCCGGCGACATGCGCCGCGTGCGCATGTATTCGGGACGTACCGGCGAAAGCATCGACACCGTCTATTGGGTCGACGGCAAGTATATCCGCGAAGCCCTGAATGAAATCAACGTCTTCATGCGCGACTGGCGCACCGGCGAAGTGATCGGGATCGACCCGCGCACCATCGACGTGGCGGCCGCATCCTCGCGCCTGCTGCAGACGAACGAACCTTACATGATGCTGTCGGGATACCGGTCGCCGCGCACCAATGCGATGCTGCGCCGCAATTCCAGCGGTGTCGCCAAGAACTCGCTGCACATGACCGGCAAGGCTGCCGACCTGCGGCTGAAGTCGCGTTCGGTCGCGCAGATGTTCCAGGCAGCGGCTGCCTGCCGCGGTGGTGGCGTCGGACGCTACAGCCGTTCGAACTTCGTGCATATGGATTGCGGCCCGGTCCGCACCTGGGGCAGCTGACCCCCGGCACGTGCCTGCATGGATATGACTTGCGCCCTTGCCCATCGGCAAGGGGCGTTGCCCGGAAACGGGCCTTGTCGCATTTCGGGCTTGCCCTTCATCCCGGCTGCGGTCAGCCTTGCAGGAACGATCCATGCTGAAGAACGGACCTACATGAGCCCCCAGAACACGCGCCGCTTTCGAACCGCCAAGATCATCCAGGCGGCCGCCGTCGAACTTTCGGTCCGCGATGGCATCGCCAACGTCACGACCGAAGCGATCGCCCGCCACGCGGGAATCAGCACGCGCACGTTCTTCAACTATTACCCCTACAAGGAGGCGGCCCTGATGGGTCCGCCGCCCGACTATCCGCCCGAAGCTTCCGAAAAATTCGTGGCCGGCAAAGGGCGCCTGATCGACGATCTGCAGACGCTGATCTCGGCCCATCTGGAACGCTATCTGGGTGAGCGTGAGATGATCGGCCACATGCTGGCTCTCTCCGACAGCGATGCCAAGCTGGAGGCCCTGCGCAACAGTGCCATGCTGGCGCGGCGCGCGCAGATGCGCGGCCTGCTGCACCGCCGCCTGCCCGGATCGGACGAACGCGTCATCGAGATCCTGGCAGCCGCGATCATCGCGGCCACCAATGCCGCGACCAAGGATTGGGTGGCCGGAACGCGCGACGATTTCATCGCCTCGGCCCATGAGAACCTGTCGTTGATCCTGACCGCCGCCGAAATGCTGGGTCGGGCTTCCGACTAGGGCCGGGCACGGCTAGGGCGTCAGCAGTTTGCGATACATCTGATCCAGAAATGCCTGCCCTTCGTCGAAAGGATCGCGCCCGCGACCCAGCACGGCGCGCACCTGGATCTCGAAATCGGCATAATGCTGGGTCATCGACCAGATCGAGAAGATCAGGTGGCGCGGATCGGTCCGCGCCAGCCGCCCGTCATCCATCCAGCCCTGCAGCACCGCCACCGTCCGGTCGACGATCTCGCGCAGGCCGCCCCCCAGGATCTGGGTCAGGTGCGGCGCGCCTTGCAGGATCTCATAGGCGAAGAGGCGCGATTCGCGGGGATAGTCCCGCGACATGCGCATCTTGGCGGCGACATAGCCCAGGACCTCGGACATCGGATCACCCGCCGGATCGATCTGCTGCATGGGGGCCAGCCACATGTCCAGAAGTTCCGTCAGCAGGGTCCGGTGGATGTCGTCCTTGGACGAAAAATAATAAAGCACGTTCGGCTTGGACAATCCGGCCGACCACGCGATCTGGTCGATCGTCGTCCCGCGAAAACCGTTTGCCGAAAAAACGTTCAACGCCCCATCCATGATCAGATCGCGATTCTTCTGCTGAATCCGGGTCATTCGGGGCATTTTCGCGTCTGTCATCGGTGCCTCCGCTCTGGCATGATCTGATTTTGAGCAGTCCGGGGGGAAATGTCACGCAAGGGTTCACCGTGCTTGACTGGTATCCGACCCGTGCTAGCTTGATCCTGACCGTTTGGTCAATAATTCAAAAGGGTTCCCACGATGCCGCTTGACCGCAAGCCCGCCCCGAATGATCTGCGCGCCTTCTGGATGCCGTATACCGCCAACCGGCAGTTCAAGTCGGCGCCGCGGATGCTGGTCGCATCAAAGGACATGCATTACACCGCGTCGGATGATCGCCAGATCCTGGACGGGACCGCGGGCCTGTGGTGCTGCAACGCCGGCCATTGCCGCCCCCGCATCACCGAGGCGGTGCAAAAGCAGGTGGCCGAACTTGACTATGCCCCCGCCTTCCAGATGGGCCATCCGCTGGCGTTCGAGCTGGCAAACCGCATCGTCGACATCGCGCCCGACGGCATGGAACACGTCTTCTACTGCAACTCGGGGTCCGAGGCCGTCGATACGGCCCTGAAGATCGCGCTGGCCTATCACCGCGCGCGCGGTGATGCATCGCGCACACGTCTGATCGGGCGTGAACGCGGCTATCACGGGACGGGTTTCGGGGGCATTTCGGTCGGCGGCATCGTCAACAACCGCCGCCATTTCGGCACGCTGCTGGCGGGCGTCGATCACATGCCCCACACCCACCTGCCCGAAAACGTCTTCACCAAGGGCCAGCCCGAACACGGCGCGAACCTGGCCGATGAACTGGAACGCATCGTCGCGCTGCATGGCGCCGAAACCATCGCCGCCGTCATCGTCGAACCGATGGCCGGATCGACCGGCGTGCTGATGCCCCCCAAGGGATATCTGCAGCGCCTGCGCGACATCACCCGCAAGCACGGCATCCTGCTGATCTTCGACGAGGTCATCACCGGCTTCGGCCGTTTGGGCAGCCCCTTCGCCGCCCAGCATTTCGGGGTGATCCCCGACATGATCACCTGCGCCAAGGGTCTGACGAACGGCGTCATCCCCATGGGCGCGGTGCTGGCGACGGCGCAGATCCACGACGCCTTCATGCAGGGCCCGGAACACATGATCGAGCTGTTCCACGGCTATACCTATTCCGGCAACCCGATCAGCTGCGCCGCGGCCCTTGCCACGCTGGACACCTATGCCGAGGAAGGGCTGCTGACCCGCGCCGCCGATCTGGAGATCTATTGGCAGGAGGCGCTGCATGGGTTGCGCGACCATCCCAATGTCATCGACATCCGCAACATGGGCCTGATCGGCGCGGTCGAACTGGCCCCCATCGCGGGGGAACCCGGCAAGCGGGCCTTCGACGTCTTCGTCAAGGCCTTCGAGGCCGGCATCCTGATCCGCGTCACCGGCGACATCATCGCGCTGTCGCCGCCGCTGATCATCTCGGAGGCGCAGATCGACGAGCTGATCGGCACATTGGGGCAGGTCCTGAAACAGGCCGCCTGACCGCCAAGACACCCATCAAGCCGACCCCGCATCAGAACGGGGCGGCCAGACAGGAAGGACAAGACATGACCGTTGCAAGCGGGGTGGTTTCGGCTGCCAACATGAAGATCGATGGCGACCGGCTGTGGGACAGCCTGATGCAGATGGCCAAGGTGGGTCCGGGGATTGCCGGGGGAAACAATCGCCAGACCCTGACCGATGCGGATGCCGAAGGCCGCCGCCTGTTCCAGTCCTGGTGCGAGGATGCGGGCATGACCATGGGGCTGGACCGCATGGGCAACATGTTCATGCGCCACGAGGGCACCGAACCCGACCTGGACCCCGTCTATATCGGCAGCCATCTGGATACCCAGCCCACCGGCGGAAAATATGACGGCGTGCTGGGGGTCCTGGCGGGTCTCGAGGTGGTCCGCTCGATCCGCGACATGGGCGTCAGGACGCGCCGCCCCATCGTGGTGGTCAACTGGACCAACGAGGAAGGCGCGCGTTTCGCCCCGGCCATGCTGGCCTCGGGCGTCTTCGCGGGGGTTCTGACCGAGGATTACGCCAACAGCCGCAAGGATGCCGAGGGCAAGAGCTTTGGCGAGGAACTGGACCGCATCGGCTGGCGCGGGACCGAGGACGTAGGCAAACGCCCGATCCACGCCATGTTCGAATACCACATCGAACAGGGTCCCATCCTGGAGGCCGAGGGCAAGGATATCGGCGTCGTCACCCATGGCCAGGGCCTGTGGTGGCTGCAGGTCACGCTGACCGGCAAGGATGCCCATACCGGATCGACCCCCATGACCATGCGCGTCAACGCCGGGCTTGGCATGGCGCGCATCACCGAGGCCGTGCACCGCATCGCCATGGATCACCAGCCCGCCGCCGTGGGCGCCGTGGGCCAGGCCAATGTCTATCCCAACAGCCGCAACGTGATCCCCGGCAAGGCGGTCTTCACCATCGATTTCCGCTCGCCCGATCTGGAAAAGCTGACCTCGATGCGCGCCAGGCTCGAGGCCGAGGCCGCCGGCATCGCCAAGGAACTGGGCCTGGGCATCGAGATCGAGCCGGTCGGCCATTTCGACCCGGTGACCTTCGATCCGGCGCTGGTCGCATCGGTCCGGCAGGCGGCGGAACGGCTGGGGCACAGCCACATGGACATCATCTCGGGGGCGGGACACGACGCCTGCTGGATCAACAAGGTCGCGCCGACCGTGATGATCATGTGCCCCTGCGTCGACGGCCTGTCCCACAACGAGGCCGAACAGATCACGCCGCAATGGGCGGCTGCGGGGGGTGACGTGCTGCTGCATGCGGTGCTGGACGCCGCCGAGATCGTCCGCTGAACGCAACCTCAAGAAAGGGCTGGAAAGATGAGCACTGTCATCAGGAACGGCACCATCGTCACCGCAGATCTGACCCACAAATCCGATGTCCTGATCGAGGGCGGCAAGATCACCACCATCGGCGAGGGGCTGATGGGCGACACGGTTCTGGACGCCACGGGATGCTATGTCATGCCCGGCGGCATCGACCCCCACACCCATCTGGAAATGCCCTTCATGGGCACCTATTCGGCCGATGACTTCGAAAGCGGCACCCGCGCGGCGCTGGCAGGCGGCACGACGATGGTGGTGGATTTCGCCCTGCCCTCGCCCGGCCAGGGCCTGCTGGATGCGCTGCAGATGTGGGACAACAAATCGGGCCGCGCGCATTGCGACTACAGCTATCACATGGCGGTGACGTGGTGGGGCGAACAGGTCTTTGACGAAATGCAGGCGGTCGTCGATCGCGGCATCACCAGCTTCAAGCACTTCATGGCCTACAAGGGCGCCTTGATGGTGAATGACGACGAGTTGTTCGCGTCCTTCCGCCGGGTCGGCGATCTGGGCGGCATCGCCATGGTCCATGCCGAAAACGGCGACGTGGTGGCCGAACTCTCTGCGCGCCTGCTGGCCGAAGGCAATACCGGCCCCGAGGCCCATGCCTATTCCCGCCCGCCCCAGGTCGAGGGCGAGGCCACGAACCGCGCCATCATGGTTGCCGACATGGCGGGCGTGCCGCTCTATGTGGTCCATGTCAGCTGCGAGGACAGCCACGAGGCCATCCGCCGCGCACGCCAACAAGGCAAGCGCGTCTGGGGCGAACCGCTGATCCAGCACCTGACCCTCGACGAAAGCGAATATTTCAACGCCGATTGGGACCATGCCGCCCGCCGCGTCATGTCGCCCCCCTTCCGCAACAAGCAGCATCAGGACAGCCTCTGGGCCGGTCTGCAATCGGGCAGCCTTTCGGTGGTGGCGACGGATCATTGCGCCTTCACCACCGAACAGAAGCGCTATGGCATCGACGATTTCACCAAGATCCCGAACGGCACCGGCGGGCTTGAGGATCGGATGCCGATGCTGTGGACGCACGGTGTCGAAACCGGCCGCCTGACCCCCAACGAATTCGTGGCGGCGACATCCACAAACATCGCCAAGATCCTGGGGATGTATCCGCGCAAGGGGGCCGTGCTGGTCGGCGCCGATGCCGATCTGGTGGTCTGGGACCCCAAGGCCAGCAAGACGATCAGCGCCGGCAGCCAGCAATCCGCCATCGATTACAACGTCTTCGAAGGCCAGCAGGTCACAGGCTTGCCCCGCTTTACCCTGACCCGCGGCGTCGTCGCCGTGACCGAGGGCAAGGTCGACAGCCGCGAAGGCCATGGCGAATTCGTCGCCCGCGAACCGCGCGGCCAGGTGAACCGGGCGCTGAGTGCCTGGAAGGAACTGACAGCCCCGCGCCCGATCGCGCGTGGCGGCATTCCGGCAAGCGGGGTCTGACGATTGGACGACACTGTCATCAAGGCGCAGGGCGTCGGCCTGACCTTCCAGACGGCCGACGGCCCGATCCACGCGCTGAAGGACGTGGATCTGGACATCAAGCGCGGCGAATTCGTCAGCTTCATCGGTCCTTCGGGCTGTGGCAAGACCACCTTTCTGCGCAGCGTCGCCGCGCTGGAAACCGCGACGGCGGGGCAGATCAGCGTGAACGGGATGACGCCCGACCAGGCGCGCAAGGCACGGGCCTATGGCTATGTCTTCCAGGCGCCGGGGCTCTATCCGTGGCGCACGATCAAAGGCAATATCTCGTTGCCGCTGGAAATCATGGGGTTTTCCCGCGAAGAACGCGCCAAGCGCATCGCCCATGTCCTGGAACTGGTCGAACTGGACAGTTTCGGCGGCAAATATCCCTGGCAGCTGTCGGGCGGCATGCAGCAGCGGGCCAGCATCGCCCGCGCGCTGGCCTTCGATGCCGATATCCTGCTGATGGACGAACCCTTCGGGGCGCTGGATGAAATCGTCCGCGACCGCCTGAACGAGGCGCTGCTGACCCTCTGGGCCAAGACCGAAAAGACCATCGGCTTCGTGACCCATTCGATCCCCGAGGCCGTCTATCTGTCCACCAAGATCGTCGTGATGTCGCCGCGTCCGGGCCGCATCACGCGGGTCATCCACAGCACCCTGCCCCGCGAACGCCCGCTGGACATCCGCGACACGCCGGAATTCATCGCGCTGGCGCATGAGGTCCGCGAGGGTCTGCGCGAAGGGCACAGCTATGACTAGGGTCTGGCGCGCAGGCACCCCCATCCTGACGGTGCTGCTGGTCATCATCACCATCTGGTATCTGGGCGCGGTGCGCATGAACGCGACATGGGAACGCGATCAGGCCGCCCGCGCCGGCGTCGAACTGACGACCCCGCAGATGATCGGGAACACCCTGACCCAGGACCGCCCCATCCTGCCCGCACCCCATCAGGTCGCGGTGGGTCTTTACGACGGGATCGCGGGGCAGGCCATCACGTCGCGGCGCAGCCTGGTCTGGCACGCTTGGGTGACGCTGTCGGCGACACTGGCGGGATTTGCCATCGGGGCGGGCGCGGGCATCCTGCTGGCCGTGGGCATCGTTCACAGCCGCAGCATGGACCAGTCGGTCATGCCCTGGGCCGTGGCCAGCCAGACCGTGCCCATCCTGGCCATCGCACCGATGGTGATCGTGGTCTTTGCCAGCGCGGGCGTCACCGGCCTGCTGCCCAAGGCGATCATCGCGGCTTGGCTTTCCTTCTTTCCGGTGCTGGTCGGTATGGTCAAGGGGCTGCGCACGCCCGACGCCATGCAGCTGGACCAGATGAAATCCTGGAGCGCCAGTGACAATCAGCAATTCTGGCGGCTGCGCCTGCCTTCGTCCCTGCCCTATCTGTTCACCAGCCTGAAGGTCGCCATCGCGGCCGCCCTTGTCGGCACCATCGTGGGCGAACTGCCCGCGGGCGCCACGGCGGGACTGGGCGCGCGGCTGCTCTCGGGCAGCTATTACGGCCAGACGGTGCAGATCTGGTCGGCGCTGTTTGCCGCGGCCCTTCTGGCGGCGGGACTGGTGGCCATCGTTGGCATCATCGAAAAGGCGACGCTGCGGCGCATGGGGTTGGCACGATGAACGCATTGCCCATCATCGGTGTCTGGCTGGGCGGTTGGGCGCTGAACATCTGGCTGGCCCGGTTCGACACGCGCCTCAGCCGCATGGCGGTCGCCGTCGTCTTTGGTGCCACCCTGCTGATCCTGTGGGAAATGGCCGTCAGGATCTATGCCATCCCCGCCGTCATCCTGCCCGCCCCCAGCCAGATCGCCACCAGCCTTGTCGCGAACCGCAGCATCCTGTGGACCGATTTCGTCCAGACCATCCTGCGCGGCGCGCTGACGGGCTGGCTGATCGGGGGATTGGCGGCGATGCTGACCGCCATCGCCATCGACCGAAGCCCGTTCCTGCAGCGCGGGCTGCTGCCCATCGGCAATTTCGTGGCCGCCCTGCCCATCGTCGGCATCGCGCCGATCTTGGTCATGTGGTTCGGTTTCGATTGGCAGTCCAAGGCGGCGGTGGTCGTGGTCATGGTCTTCTTCCCGATCCTGGTGAACATGGTCGCGGGGCTGAAGGCCACCGACGCGATGCAGCGCGACCTGATGGCCAGCTGGGCCGCGCCCTATGCGGCGTCACTGTGGAAGCTGCGCCTGCCTGCCGCGATGCCCTTCCTGTTCAACGGGCTGAAGATCACCACGACCCTGGCCCTGATCGGCGCCATCGTGGCCGAGTTCTTCGGCAGCCCGACGCGGGGCATGGGGTTCCGCATTTCGACCGCCGTGGGACGGCTGGATCTGCCACTTGTCTGGGCAGAGATTGTCGTGGCGGCCATTGCGGGAACGCTGTTCTATGGACTTGTCGCGCTGATCGAAAAGAAGGTGACGTTCTGGCACCCGTCGCAGCGCAAGTAACGGGGCACGCCCCACCAACAGGAGAGTTTGGGATATGAAACGACTGATGATCTCGGCCGCGGGACTGGCTCTGATGGCGGGGGCCGCCCATGCGGGCGATCTGACCCTGCAGCTGAAATGGGTCACGCAGGCCCAGTTCGCGGGGTATTACGTGGCGCAGGAAAAGGGCTTTTACGAAGAAGAGGGCCTGAACGTCACCATCAAGCCCGGCGGCCCCGACATCGCCCCTACGCAGGTGCTGGCGGGCGGTGGCGCGGATGTCGTCGTCGAATGGATGCCCGCCGCGCTGGCCGCCCGCGAAAAGGGCCTGCCGCTGGTCAATATCGCGCAGCCCTTCAAAGCATCGGGGATGATGCTGACCTGCCTGAAGGAAAGCGGCATCAGCGATCCCAAGACCGATTTCGCGGGCAAGACGCTTGGCGTCTGGTTTGCGGGCAACGAATATCCCTTCCTGTCCTGGATGAACACGCTTGGCCTGTCGACCGAAGGGGGCGAGGATGGCGTCACGGTCCTGAAGCAGGGCTTCAACGTCGATCCGCTGCTGCAAAAGCAGGCGGCCTGCATCAGCACCATGACCTATAACGAATATGGCCAGGTGCTGGATGCGGGCCTGACGCCCGAGGATCTGGTCACCTTCAAATACGAAGACCAGGGCGTCGCCACTCTGGAGGATGGCCTCTATGTGCTGGAAGAAACGCTGCAGGACGATGCCAAGGTCGAGGATCTGGCCAAGTTCGTGCGCGCCAGCATGAAGGGCTGGACCTATGCCGCCGAAAACCCCGAGGAAGCCGCCGAGATCGTCTTGGAAAATGACGAGACCGGCGCGCAGACCATCGAGCACCAGACCCGCATGATGTCCGAGATCGCCAAGCTGCTGGAAGGTTCGGACGGCACGCTGGACGAGGCCGATTACCAGCGCACGGTCGACATCCTGTTGTCGGGCGGGTCCGACCCGGTGATCGCGCAGGCGCCCGAAGGCGCTTGGGTTCCGACCGTCACGGACCGCGCCTTCCAGTAACCACAGGCGCGGGGCCGATCCAGAACGGCCCCGCCCAGCTGCTGCAGGTTGATTTGTCCTATTATTGGAAAAAATTGTCCATTCCTGCCGCGTCCAATCCCCCCTAACATCCTTTTCGACCGGCCCCTGAGGAGATGTGCCGGTCACATGGGAGGATATCATGATCAATCGACGGCAGATCCTTGCCAGCGGTGCGGCTGCGGTCGCCCTGCCGGCCTATATGCGCAAGGCCTGGGCGCAATCCCCGCAGGTCGACCTGAAGCTGCACCATTTCCTTGGCCCCCAGGCACCCGCCCATGCCAAGATGCTGCAGCCCTGGGCCGACCGCATCCAGGAACAATCCGAAGGCCGCATCCGGATCGAGCTGTATCCCGCCATGTCGCTTGGCGGTGCGCCCCCGCAGCTGTTCCGCCAGGTGGCCGAGGGCGTCGTCGACATCGTCTGGACGGTGAACGGCTATACCCCCGGACTTTTCCCGCGGGCCGAGATCTTCGAGCTGCCGACGATCTTCACCAACGACCTGGCCGCGACGAACCTGGCGATGCGCGACATCTTTGCCGATCACCTTGCCGCCGATTTCGCCGATGTCCACGTGCTGTTCCTGCATGTCCATGCGGGCCAGGCGATCCAGATGGCCCAAAAGCTGGTCCGCAGCCCCGCCGATACCCAGGGCCTGAAACTGCGCGTCCCCGGCCCCACCGGCAATGCCGTGGTCGAGGCGATGGGCGCCACCCCCGTCACCATGCCCGTGCCCGACCTGCCGCAGGCGCTTGGCACCAGCGCCGTCGACGGCGCCCTGATCCCGTGGGAGATCATCCCGCCCCTGCAGCTGTTCGAATCGACGCAGTACCAGATCGAAGGCCCCGACCGGAACCGCTTTGGCACCACCACCTTCCAGGTCTCGATGAACAAGGCCCGGTGGAACGGCATCGACCCCGAGCTGCAGCAGATCTTTACCGACAACAGCGGCGAGGACTGGCTGCGCGAGGTCGCCGAGATCTGGCGCGCCGCCGATGATGTCGGCATCCAGATGGCGGTCGACAACGGCAACGAACATGTCGTCCTGACCGAAGATGAAATGGCCGCCTTCAATCAGGTCCTGGCCTCTGTGGTCGATGACTGGGCCGCCGCGCAATCGGGCTTTGACGCCGATGCCCTTGTCGCCGCCGCCCGTCAGGCCATCGCGGACCGCCAGGGTTGAGCATGCTGGACGAAGGCTGCGCCCCCCGCGGGTGGATCTTGCGGATCACCCGCGGATGGGCGCTGCTGGGCGGGGTCCTGACCATGGGGCTGGCGCTGATGACGGCGGGCAGCGCGGTGTCGAACCTGCTGATCGGCAAGCCCTTCGCGGCGGATTACGAACTGGTCAAGCATGTCATCGCCATCGCGATCTTCATGTTCCTGCCCTATTGCCAGATCACCGGCGCGAACGTGTCCGTCGACATCTTCACCGAACGGATGGGTCCCCGAAAGAAGGCCGCGATGGCGGTCCTGTCTTCGGTTCTGGCGCTGGCCTTCGCGGTGCTGATGCTGGTGCAGATGTATGGCGGGCTGCAAAGCTATCTGAAATACCGCGAGGTCACGCCTGTCCTGAACCTGCCCCTGTGGACGGCCTTTCCACCGATCCTTCTGTCGCTGGCGCTGCTGGCGCTTGCGGCCTGCGCGACACTGATGGCACAGTTGCGCGCCGTCAGATCGCCCCATGATGACGGGACCTCCGCATGATCGACAACTTCCTGATCGGCATCGCCGGGCTGGTCGCCCTGCTGGGTCTGATCGCGATCCGGGTGCCCATCGCCTATACGATGATCCTGATCGGTTTTGCGGGGATCTGCCTGCAATCGGGACCGGCCATCATCCTGAACCAGCTGAAGGACCTGGCCTACGCGCAGTTCTCGAACTACGACCTGTCGGTGCTGCCGATGTTCATCCTGATGGGCGGGTTGGCGGCACGGTGCGGGTTGTCCGCCGACATCTTCCGGGGCGCGAATGCCTGGCTGGGCCGGTTCCAGGGCGGCGTCGCCATGGCGGCCATCGCCGCCTGCGCAGGCTTCGGGGCGGTCTGCGGATCATCGACCGCCACGGCATCGACCATGGGCCAGGTCGCCATCCCCGAACTGCGCAAATACCGCTACAGCGGCGCGCTGGCGACCGGCTGCATCGCGGCGGGGGGCACGCTTGGCATCCTGATCCCGCCTTCGGTCGTGCTGATCGTCTATGCCATCATCGTCGAGGTCAACATCGTCACCATGTTCGCCGCCGCCCTGATCCCCGGGATCCTGGCGACGCTGATGTTCATCGCGGCGATCTCGCTCTATGTGCGGCTGGTGCCGGGTTCGGGCCCCAAGGCGCAGCCCGTCGGCCGGCATGACCTGATCGGGGCGACCGTGGCGATGCTGCCGGTCGTCGTGATCTTCGGCGTGGTCATCGGCGGCATCTATGCCGGCATCTACAGCCCGACCGCAGCGGCGGCGATCGGCGTGGTGATGGTGGTGGCCTATGGCGTGGCACGCCGCAGGCTGGGCCTGCAGGACATGGTCGAGGCCATGCTCGAAACCGCGCGCAACAGCGGCATGATCTTCCTGATCGTCTTCGGGGCGGAACTGCTCAAGATCTTCATGTCGCGCGCGGGCGTCCCGCAGGCGGCGGCCGACCTGTTGCAGAACAGCGGGCTGGCGCCGATGACGATCATGGTGCTGATCATCGTGACCTTCCTGGTACTGGGCTGCCTGATGGACAGCCTGTCGATGGTGATCCTGGCGATCCCCTTTTTCTGGCCGGTCGTCGCGGGGCTGGATTACGGCCTGACACCGGACGAAACCAAGCTGTGGTTCGGGATCATCATTCTGGTCGTGGTGGAACTGGGCCTGATCACGCCGCCAGTCGGGCTGAACGTCTTCATCATCAATGCCGTCGCCCGCGATGTGCCCATGCGCGACACCTTTCGCGGCGTCATGCCGTTCTTTGCCTCGGAAATCCTGCGCATCGCCCTGCTGGTGCTGTTTCCGGCCATCGCGCTGTTCCTGCCCCGCATCTTGCAATGAGGCCGCCATGTCCGATCCCCTGACCATGACCGCCGGCGGCGCGCTGCTGGCGCGGCTAAAACGCATCGGCGTCGATTACGTCTTTGCCAATTCCGGCACCGATTTTCCGCCCATCATCGAGGGCCTGGCCGAGGCCGCCGCCAAGGATATCGACCTGCCCCAGGCCATCGTCATCCCCCATGAAGGTGCCGCGATGGCTATGGCACATGGCTATTACCTGGCGACGGGGCGATCGCAGGCGGTGATGGCCCACACCAATGTGGGTCTGGCCAATTGCGCCATCGGGGCGATCAATGCGGCAGTGGAACATATCCCGGTGCTGCTGTTTTCCGGCCGCACCCCCACGACCGAACGCGACCGGTTCGGGGCGCGGACCGTGCCCATCGGTTGGGGCCAGGAAATGCGCGACCAGACCGCCTTGGTCCGCGAGGCCGTCAAGTGGGACTATGAACTGCGCTTTCCCGAACAGGTGGCCGAGGTCGTCGACAGGGCGTGGGCCATCGCCAATTCCGCGCCGCGCGGCCCGGTCTATGTCAGCCTGCCGCGCGAGGTTCTGTGCCAGGCCACTCCGTCCGATGGGCTGGACCAGCCACCCCTGATGCAACCCACCCGCGCCCATGCCAGCGCGGACCAGATCGAACAGGCGGCGCAGATCCTGGCCTCGGCCCGAAACCCCGTCATCTTTGCCCAGCACGGTGCGGGCAGCGCCGAGGCCTTTGCCGCCCTGTCGGAACTGGCGCAGGATTGGGGCATTCCGGTCTGCCAATACTGGGCTTTGGGCCTGGCGATCCCGACCGATCACCCGATGGCCGCCGGTCCCGACCCCGCGCCCCTGCTGGAACAGGCCGACGCCATCCTTGTGCTGGACGCGCTGGCCCCCTGGTCGCCTGACATCCACAAACCGGACGCCGCCTGTCGGATCATCCAGATGGGGCCGGACCCGCTGTCGGCGCGTATCCCCATCCGCAATTTCCGATCCGACCTGTCGATCGCCTGCGATACCGCCGACGGCATCCTGGCGCTGCAGCGCGCGATGGATGCGCATCGGCCTGCAGATGTCGCGGACCGGGCCAGGCGGGTCGCCGACGTCAATGCCCGCGACCGCATGCAGGTGCTGGATCGCGCCGGGTCGGGCGGCGAAGGCGCGATGACCAAGGACTGGGTCAGCCTGTGCCTGTCGCGGGCCATCCAGGGGCGGGAGGCCTCGGTACTGTCCGAACTGGGCTGCACGATGGCGCCGATGACGCTGGACCATCACCGGGCCTGGTATCAGGAACCCCATGCCGGCGGGCTGGGCTGGTGCTTTCCCGCCGCATTGGGCATGCAGTTGGCCGATCGGGACCGGCTGATCGTGGCGACGATGGGGGACGGGTCCTACATGTTCGCCAACCCCGTGGCCTGTCACCAGATCGCCGAGGCGCTGTCGCTGCCCCTGCTGGTGGTGATCGTGAACAATGCCGAATGGGGGGCGGTGCGGCAGTCAGTGCTGGGCCTCTATCCCGATGGCCACGCCGCGCGCACCAACGCCATGCCGCTGACGCAACTGTCGCCCGCGCCCGACTTTACGCTGGTGGCGCAGGCCAGCCGGGCCTGGGCCCGCAGCGTCCAGGACGGCCGCGACCTGCCCGCCGCCCTGCAGGAGGCATTGGATCATATCCGCACGACCCGCAGCCTTGCGCTGCTGGACGTGCGGGTGCGGCCTGCGTGACCGCTCAGATGGGATAGTGCAGCGGTCCGTCCTGGATCGTGATCCAGCGCGTCTCGGTGAATTCCTGGATCGCCGCCTGCCCCCCGAACCGGCCATAGCCCGAGGCCTTGGTACCGCCGAAAGGCATCTGCGCCTCGTCATGGACGGTGGGTCCGTTGATGTGGCAGATGCCCGATTCGATACGCCGCGCCACCGCCATGGCCCGCATGGTGTTACGCCCGAAGACGGCCGAGGACAGGCCGTATTCGGTATCGTTCGCGACCTGCACGGCCTCGTCCACGCCCGAAACCCGGACGATGGCGACGACGGGGCCGAAGGATTCCTCGGAATAGATGCGCATTGCCGGGGTGACATGATCCAGCGCGATGGCCGAGATCAGCGTTCCGTCGTGATCGCCGCCGGCCACCATCCTGGCACCCTTGGCCACGGCATCCTTCACCAGGTCCTGAATGCGCCGCGCGGCTGTGGCATCGACGACGCTGCCCAGGGGGGCCTTGCCCTGCGCGGGATCGCCCGCGGTCAGCGTCCTGACCTTGGCGGCCAATGCCTCGACGAATTCATCGGCGACGCTGTCATCCACGACCAACCGTTCGGTCGCCATGCAGATCTGGCCCTGGTTCATATAGGCCCCGAAGGCCGCTGCAGCGACGGCAGCTTCGATATCGGCATCGTCCAGAACGATCAGCGGCGCCTTGCCCCCCAGTTCCAGCAGGGCGGGCTTCAGATGGCGCCCCGCCAGTTCGGCGATGATCCGCCCCACCCGGGTCGAACCGGTGAAGTTCACCCGGCGTATCGCGGGCTGGGCAATCAGGGCCTCGACAATGGCCGGCGCGTCCTCGGGCGCGTTCGAAATGGCATTCAGCACCCCCGTCGGCAGGCCAGCCTGGTTCAGGGCATCGATGATCAGGCGATGGGTGCGCGGGCAGATCTCGGATGTCTTCATCACGACCGTATTGCCGCAGGCGATGGGCATCGCGATCGACCGGACGCCCAGGATCACCGGCGCATTCCACGGTGCCATCGACAGCACGACCCCCGCCGCCTGTCGCGTGGCCATGGCCATCGTTCCGGGCCGGTTCGACGGGATGATCTGGCCGGTGATCTGCGTGGTCATGGCTCCTGCCTCGCGCAGCATGTCGGCGGCCAGCGTGACGTTGAACCCCGCCCAGCCCGCCGTCGCCCCGATCTCGGAGGCCATGGCGTCGACGAATTCCGGCATCTTGTCCATCAGGATATCGGCAGCCTTGTGAAGGATCGTCCGCCGGACCTTGGGCGAGGTCTGGGACCATTCCGGAAAGGCGGCTGCCGCGGCATCGACGGCACTGACCGCATCGTCGATGCTGGCTGCGGCGGCGCGCGTGGCCGTCTTGTTGGTCAGGGGGTTCAGGCGCTCGAAGGTGGCGCCATCCGTGGCGTCCATATCCTTGCCGCCGATCATCAATCCCAGTGTCTCCAAGGTCAAAGCTCCTCCTCCAAATACCGTCGGGTCCCGTCCGCGGAACACCTGCCTGACAATCCGGGGTCATCGACACGCCCCCCTCCGTGGTCCCTGCCCGTCGATGCCTTCCGCCATTGACCGTCCGTCACCTGACAGATGCGACCGGAACGGCCCGTCGATTGACCCATCGACCGTTCACAGGGGCTGCATCGCCGACAAGTCACCACGCATGCGCGTTCCATCTATACAAAGCTGGATTTCACATAGCGAACTGATCTTGATTAATATTCTGCCGAAGAGACGTCTTGAACCTGCGGGCGGACCATGGAATGTGAACCGTCACGATCCCATGATTGCCCCATGACGCTAGGGTCTATCCAGATTGAACTGAATAGACATTCCTGTCAATTTTTTGCACTTTTCTTGGGGGTCGACCAGGGCCGGATATGAAAATGGCGACCCTTTCCGGGGCCGCCATGCTATAGCCTTCACGACATCAGTGCCTCAATGCGTCCAGGGCGCGCGCCGGTCGGTGGCAAAATTCTCGCCATAGCCGCGCGGGCGGATGTTGGCGGCCCGCTTGTGCGGCTGCTGGACGACGAAATCATATCCGTGTTCGCGGGCATAATCCTCGGCCTGCTTGCAGGTGTCAAAGCGCAGGCGGACCTGGCTTTGCGTGTCGCTGCTGCTGGTCCAGCCCATCAGCGGATCGACCTCGCGCGTGCCCGAGGGCGGAAATTCCAGAACCCAGCCTTTGGTCTTGGCCGTGCCCGATTGCATGGCGTTGCGGGCAGGTTGATAGATGCGCACGAGCATGGGAATTTTCCTCGACCAGATGTTGGGGGTTTATCGCCAAATCCGGGCAGCGGTTCAAGCCCCGGAACGTCGATGCGGCCTATTCCTCGGCTTCGGGAAAGGCCGTGGTCAGCTGCGCCTGCCCGGACTGCTTGTCATAGACGCAGACCGAAAGCTCCGGCCCCGCCGATTTCTCCATCGTGACCAGGGCCACCGCATAGCTTTCCGACCCGAATTCATTCAAGCGCAGACTGATTTCCGCATCGGGCGCGATTTCCTGGGCAAGACGTTTGCAGGCGGCGGTCAGGTCCTGGCGCAACAGATCCCATGCCGCTTCGCTCGAGGCATGGGCGGCCATCGGTGTGCCCAATGAAAGGCAGAGCAGCAGCGTTGCGGGATAACCATGTTTCAAGACTGTTTTTCCTTTCATGGGAACGCTTCGGGGATCATCATGTTTGGTGACAATGGCCCCAACGGCCTATCAAGTCACATGAGAGAACCGTGATATGCAAAAATTCAACCGCGCCACGGCATTCGCCCTTCCCGGACTGCTTCTGACCCTGGCCGCATGCGCCACCACGAATTACACCGTCAGCAGCCAAAGCTGCGACCTGCGCCGCCATCAGGCGCTGGTCGGCCAGAATGTCGGGGGCATCACTCTGCCGCCCACCCTGCGCCGCCAAGAGGTCCCCTTCGGGTCATCGCCCAGCATGGCCAACGACCCTTCACGCCTGACGATGTTCGTCGACGTGAAGGGCTGGATCGTTCAGGTCGCCTGCGGCTAGCCGCGCTTTGACCGCTTGTTGCCGCCGCGCTGACCGGCGCGGCCCGCGGTCGATCGTCCGGACGATTTGACCGCCGCCTCGGCCGCCTGATCGATCGCGGATTGCCGTGCCATCGGATCGTCCGAAATCGCCAGGTCGACGGCTTCCAGCCGCTTGACCTCGTCGCGCAGACGGGCGGCCTCTTCGAATTCAAGGTTCTCGGCGGCTTTGCGCATCTGGGTGCGCATCGCGTCCAGATGGGCGGCCAAGTTCGCCCCGATCATCGGCTTGTCGACCTTGGTGGTGACGCGCGACTGATCCGTATCGCCCTGCCACAGGCCCGCCAGAACATCCTCGACATTCTTGCGCACGGTCGTGGGCGTGATGCCATGTTCCTCGTTATAGGCCATCTGGCGTTCGCGGCGCCGGTCGGTTTCGGCCATGGCACGTTCCATGCTGCCGGTGATGCGGTCGGCATACATGATGACGCGACCGTCGGCGTTGCGCGCCGCGCGCCCGATGGTCTGGATCAGCGACGTTTCCGACCGCAGGAAGCCTTCCTTGTCGGCATCCAGAATGGCCACCAGCCCGCATTCGGGAATATCCAGCCCCTCGCGCAGCAGGTTGATGCCGATGAGCACGTCAAACGCCCCAAGGCGCAGGTCGCGCAGGATCTCGATCCGCTCGATCGTGTCGATGTCGCTGTGCATGTAACGGACCTTGATGCCCTGCTCATGCAGATACTCGGTCAGGTCCTCGGCCATGCGCTTGGTCAAGGTGGTGCACAGCGTCCGCATGCCGGCGGCGGTGACGCGGCGCACTTCGTCCAGCAGGTCGTCGACCTGGGTCTCGACGGGGCGGATTTCGATCACCGGGTCCAGAAGACCGGTGGGACGGATGATCTGTTCGGTAAAGACGCCGCCGGTCTGGTCCAATTCCCATTGCGCAGGCGTGGCCGACACGAAGACGGACTGGGGCCGCATCGCGTCCCATTCCTCGAACTTCAGGGGCCGGTTGTCCATGCAGCTGGGCAGGCGGAAGCCATGCTCGGCCAAGGTGAACTTGCGCCGAAAGTCGCCCCGGTACATCCCGCCGATCTGCGGCACGCTGACATGGCTTTCATCGGCAAAGACGATCGCATTGTCGGGGATGAATTCGAACAGCGTGGGGGGCGGTTCGCCAGGCGCGCGTCCGGTCAGATAGCGGCTGTAGTTTTCGATGCCGTTGCAGACGCCGGTGGCCTCCAACATTTCGATGTCGAAGGCGGTACGCTGTTCCAGGCGTTGGGCCTCCAGCAGCTTTCCCTCGTCGGTCAGCTGCTTCAGGCGCATCGCCAGTTCCTGCTTGATGCCCTTGACCGCCTGCTGCATCGTCGGGCGCGGCGTCACATAGTGGCTGTTGGCATATATGCGGATCTGCCTGAAGCTGTCGGCCTTGGCGCCGGTCAGCGGATCGAACTCGGTGATCGCCTCCAGCTCGTTGCCGAAGAAATCGAACCGCCAGGCGCGGTCTTCAAGGTGGGCGGGCCAGACTTCGACCAGGTCGCCACGCACGCGGAAGCCGCCGCGCTGAAAACTGGCGTCCAGGCGTTTGTACTGCTGCGCCACCAATTGGCCCAGGAATTCGCGCTGGTCATAGCTTTCCCCGACGATCATATCCTGCGTCATCGCCGAATAGGTCTCGACCGACCCGATGCCATAGATGCAGCTGACCGATGCCACGATGATGACGTCATCGCGTTCCAGCAATGCCCTTGTGGCGCTGTGGCGCATCCGGTCGATGGCCTCGTTGATCTGCGATTCCTTCTCGATATAGGTATCGCTGCGGGCCACATAAGCCTCGGGCTGGTAATAGTCGTAATAGCTGACGAAATACTCGACCGCGTTGTCGGGGAAGAACCCCTTGAACTCGCCGTAAAGCTGGGCGGCCAGCGTCTTGTTGGGGGCAAGGATGATGGCGGGGCGGTTCGTTTCCTCGATCACCTTGGCCATGGTATAGGTCTTGCCGGTGCCGGTCGCACCCAGCAGCACCTGGTCGCGTTCGCCCGCCTTGACGCCCTGCGACAGTTCCGCGATGGCCGTGGGCTGATCGCCCGCCGGCTTGAACTCGCTGTTCATGACAAAGCGCTTCCCGCCCTCCAGCTTGGGGCGGGTCACCTCGGCAAAGCGCGTCACGGGCGCGCTGGTGTTGTTATGACCCATGAGGTTCCTGATCCGTTCGTGTTTGCCCCCAAGATGTGTGCGGCAGGCCCAAAGATCAACAGCCGCGCGTCACCCTTTGCGGGCTTTCAGGCGGGCGGGCTGCAATGCCTCCCACCCTTCGCCGCCATCCAGTTCGTCGGCCAGGATTTCGGCGGTCACGGGACCCAGGGTAAACCCCTGATGCCCATGCCCGAAATGCGCCCAGAGGTTCGGCTGATCGGGAATGCGCCCCACCAGCGGCAGCATGTCGGGCATGCAGGGGCGCCGTCCCGTCCAGGGTTCCGCCTCGACCGGCGCCCCCAGATCGAACAGCTCGCGCGCGGCTTCCTCGCCGTGGCGCAGTTGCGGCGGCGTGCTGCGCGGGTGCAGCGTCAGTTCCGCCGCCGTCGCGATCCGCAGACCGCGCCGCATGGGCGAAAAGACGACCGAGTTGCCGAAATCCGCGATGGGGTGATGCGGCGCGGCCTCCATCCGGTAATGGCGGTGATAACCGCGCTTATAGACCATCGGCACCTTCAGTCCGAAACGGGCCGTCAGCATCGGCGACCAGGGACCAAGCGCCACGACGGCATGTTCCCCCGTGGCCTCGTCGGCGACCCAGGCATTGCCCTTGCGGTGCAGATCGCCCGCATCGCCATTGACGATCCGACCGCCCTGCTTTTGGAACAGCGCCGCATAGGCCGCGACCAGCGCGCCGGGATCGGATGAATTCCAGCTGTCCGACCAATGGGTTGCGCCCAAGATGTCAGCCTTGATCGAGGGTTCCATGGCGCGCAGTTCGGCCCTGTCGATCAGTCGCGCCTGAACCCCGAACTCGGTCATGAACCGCTCGGCGTTCTTCTGCGCCTTCTGCAGCTTGGCCGCCGTGCGGTGCAGTTCGATATAGCCATCGCGGCGGATGATGTTGTCGGCGCCTGCCGCCGCGATCAGCGGCCCGTGGCGTTCGGTCGATTGCCGGATCAGCTTGCCCCAGGTGACCGAAGCCCGCCGATGCGCCGCCGGAAGCGAGTTGACCGCGTATTTCCAGACCGCCCCGACCTGTGCGGCCAGCCCGGGCACGTTCCATTTGACGTCATAGCCCCGCCCCATCGCGATCTGGATCAGGGCGGCGGGCTGCAACGGCATGGCATAAGGTTCAACGGCTTCGGTCTGGATCAGGCCGGCATTGCCATAGCTGGTCTCACGGCCGGGCGATCCGCGATCGATGATCGTCACCTGATGACCACGCGCCTGCAGGGCCAGACCGGTCGTCACGCCGACCATGCCCGCACCCAGAACCAGAACCTCTGCCATGACGGCCTCCTGACTTGCTTTGGGTCAGGGATGCCCAGATCGGTGGTGCGGGGCAAGATTTATCGGGCAATCTTCGACGACTGCCCGAAACTTTGCAAGATTCAGGCAAAAAGCTCGTGGCAGAAGCTTAATCCTTCGACCAAGGCGTCCACTTCTTCAACAGTGTTGTACATCGCGAAAGATGCCCGCGCGCTGGCATTGACGCCAAAGAACTCCATCAAGGGCATGGCGCAATGGCTGCCGGCCCGCACCGCGATTCCCCGCTTGTCGAGGATGGTCGAGATGTCATGCGCATGGGCGCCCTGCATGACCATCGAAAAGATCGCCCCCTTGTCGGGCGCATCGCCCTGGATCTGCAACCAATTCAGGTCGCGGAACCGGGCGCGGGCGTGGTCGCGCAAGGTGCGTTCATGGGCGGCGATGTTGTCCATCCCCAGCCCCATCATGTATTCCAGCGCGACCCCAAGGCCGATCTGGTTGACGATGCCGGGGGTGCCGGCCTCGAAGCGCAAGGGCGGGTCGTTATAGGTGATCTGGTCGCGGGCGACGGTCTTGATCATGTCGCCGCCGCCCAGGAAGGGCCGCATCTCGGCCTGGCGGTCGGCCTTGATCCAGATAGCGCCCGAGCCCGAGGGCCCGTAGAGCTTGTGCCCCGTGATGCAGTAGAAATCGACGCCAAGCGCCGCGACGTCCACGGGCATGTGGACCGCGGCCTGGCTGCCATCGACCAGCACCGGCACATCGGTGCCTGCGGCGATGGCGGCGACATTGACCACGGTGCCCGTCACGTTCGACATATGGGTGACCGCGATCAGCTTCGTGCGCGGGCCGACCGCCTCCAGCACCTTTTCGGGCGACAGGCTGCCATCGGGTTCGGGTTCGACCCATTTCAGGACGATACCCTGACGTTCGCGCAGGAAATGCCACGGGACGATATTCGCGTGATGCTCCAGGACCGACAGCACGATCTCATCGCCCTCGCGCAGCCGCGGGGCGGCCCAAGCATAGCTGACCAGGTTCAGAGCCTCGGTCGAACCCGAGGTGAAGATCACCTCATCCTGATGGGGGGCGTTCAGAAAGCGCGCGATGATGCCGCGCACGCGTTCGTAATTGTCGGTCGCAAGGTTCGACAGGTGGTGGAGGCCGCGATGGACGTTTGCATATTCGCCCTCATAGGCGCGGCTGATCGCGTCGATCACGACCTGCGGTTTCTGCGCGCTGGCACCGCTGTCCAGATAGACCAGCGGCCGACCATTCACCTGCGTGGACAGGATGGGAAAATCGGCGCGGACGGCGTTCACGTCAAAACTCATTGCGGCATCTCCGGCAGCAGGCCAAACGAGGCGGCGAAAAATGACAGCAGAAAGCCCATGGCCAAAAGTGTCGCGAAAAGGCCCAGCATCACCTTGGGGCCGCTGGCAAAGCCGTGCAGCGCCTTGGTGAACTGGACCGTCAGCCAAAGGAACATGGCGATCGCCAGCAGGCCCAGCAGGCCCGACAGCGCGGGAAGCGCCAGCGACAGGATGATCTGCGCAACCTGGATCAGCAGCAACATCACCTCGATCCAGACGGTCAGCAGCAGCGCATCGGCGAAATTGCCCCGCCCGCCGAACATCCGTCCGACGCCGGTCATCAGCCCGGCACCGATCACGATCGCCACCATCTGCATTCCGGCCATGACCAGCGGTTGCTGAACCAGCGAATACATGGGCGGTGTTTCGGCGTCGGGAACCGGGAACAGCATTGCCGCCAGATAGGCCAGCAGACCCGAAACCGACACCGCCAGCAGCAGCGCCATCCAGCGCACCACCATGGGCAGGTTCAGCCCCATCAGCATATGCGCCCCGCGTTCGGGGTCGCGAAGGGTCAGACGCACCAGCGCCCTGAAGTCGTCGAAGGTCATATGCGTCTCGCCAATGTCGAAATCCCGGCGGCCCAGATGAACAGGAACGCCACCCCGGCAACGGTCTGCGTCAGGGTCAGGGCAGGCCCCGGCCCGATTAACCCGGCCACCATGCCGGAGAGCAGCATCGCCGGCGATACCGCCAACAAGGCCCAGAACAGCGCCAGGCGCGCGTCCAGCGGATCCAGCCGCCAGCGCGTCAGCCGTGCCAGCACCGATGTCAACGCAGCGACGCCATAGGCCAGCAGCGGCATCATGAAGATCGTGCCCATGACCGCACCGCCGATCCGCGCCTCCAGCGGGACCGAAGGGTCCAGCGCCGCGGCCCGCGCATGGCCCGGGGCCTGCGCGATCAGCGAAATCAGCATCGCCAACATCAGCACGACCAGCAGTACCCGGTCCGGCATGCCAGACAGGCTCCGCACCACCCGGCGCGGAGCCCACCAGCTCTCGATCACGCGCAGCACCATGCCGCCGCGCGCGGACCTCAGATCTGCGGGCGCGTTGTCAGCCACGCTTCCAACCGATCATTGATGTCGTCGCGCAGGTCGTCATCCTCGACCTCGGACAGGGCGTCGGCCAGAAAGGACAGGACCAGGAAGACGATGGCGCGGTCATGCGGCACACCGCGCGAGCGCAGATAGAACAGCGCTTCCTCGTCAATGGCCCCAGTCGTCGACCCGTGCGAACATTTGACGTCGTCGGCATAGATCTCAAGCTCTGGCTTGGCCAGGAACTGGCTGTTTTCGTCCAGCAGCAATGCCTGGCTGATCTGATAGCCGTCGGTCTTCTGCGCGCCCTGCTTGACCAGGATCTTGCCCTGGAAGACACCCGTGGCGCCGTTCTTCAGAACCTTCTTGAAGACCTGGCGGCTTTCGCCCCGTTCGGCCCCGTGGGTGATGAAGACGGTGTCGTCATGGTGGAAGGGGCCATTGTCGCCATCGCCCAGAACGGCGGCGGCGATATGGGCCACGGCATCGTCGCCGACCATGTCGATGGCACCTTCGTGACGCATCAGCGTCCCGTTCACCGCCAGGGTAAAGCTTTTCAGCTGAGCCTCGGCGCCCACGCGGGCGAAGATATGCGACAGGCCGACCTTGGGATCGACGGCGCGCTTGGCAGCGATGTGGTGCAGCTTGGCGCCGTCGGCCAGATCGACCTCCAGCATGCCGTTCGACCTTGCGCCCGCCATGCCGCTTTCCAGCAGGGTCATCTCGGCGCCGGCTTCGACGCGGATGACGTGATGCCAGACGGCGTCGGCGTCGTCCGTGCCGCGACGGTACAGCACATGCACCGGCTTGGACGGCTTGCCCGTCACGCGGATCAGCAGGCCGTCATGGGCGACGGCGGTGTTCAGGGCCGCAAACGGACGCTTGACGGGCGTCTGCCCGGCCAGCTCCAGCGTCCCGTACAGATCGGCCGCCCAGTGATCGCCCGCCGCATCGGCCTTGGCCAATGTCGTGATCTCGATCCCCTCCAGCGACAGGTCGTCGGATGCGGCTTCGTCGAAGGCGCCATCGACGAAGACCAGCGTCAGCTTGTCGCGGCCGGTGAACAGCGGCGATTCAGCCCCGTTCGCGTCGAAGGGCAGCGCCGCAGGCCGGGCCGCGTTGAACGCGCGCGGGTCGGTATAGCGCCAGTATTCGTCGCGCGGCGCAGGCAGGCCCATGGCCCGCAGACGCGCCACGGCATCCGCGCGCGCATCGGCGCTGAAGCCCGCGTCGGGCATGGTGATCGCGGCAAGGAGATCTTCCAGTGCGTTCGCGGCTTTCGGATTGCCCGAAACCTGCGGCGTCACCTCGTTGATGGGTTTCACGGCGGTATCGGACATCAATCGGCCTCCGCCAGCAGATCACCGTAACCGTTATGTTCGACTTCCAGCGCCAGTTCCGGGCCGCCGGATTTGATGATGCGGCCGTTCGACATGATGTGCACGACGTCCGGTTTGATGTGGTCCAGCAGGCGCTGATAGTGGGTGATGACCAGAAAGCTGCGCTCGGGCGAACGCAGGGCGTTCACGCCTTCGGACACCAGACGCATCGCATCGACGTCCAGACCCGAATCCGTTTCATCCATGATGCACATGCGCGGCTGCAACATGGCCATCTGCAGGATCTCGTTGCGCTTCTTCTCACCGCCCGAGAAGCCGACATTGACCGGGCGCTTCAGCATTTCGGGGCTGATCTGCAGCTCGGCCGCCTTGGCGCGGACTTCCTTCAGGAACTCGCCCGCGGTCAGCTCGGCCTCGCCACGCGCCTTGCGCTGTGCGTTCACGGCGGTGCGCAGGAAGGTCATGTTGCCGACACCGGGGATTTCCACCGGGTATTGGAAGGCCAGGAACAGGCCGGCCGCGGCGCGGACCTCGGGGTCCATCTCCAGCAGATCCTCGCCGTCCAGCGAGGCTTCGCCGTCGGTGACTTCATAGCCGTCGCGACCCGACAGCACATAGGACAGCGTGGACTTGCCCGAGCCGTTCGGGCCCATGATGGCGTGAACCTCACCTGCGGGCACTTCCAGGGACAGACCCTTCAGGATCTGCTTGTCCTCTTCTTCAAGTTTGACGTGCAGGTTGTTGATTTTCAGCATAATTCCCTCAAACGGCAAAGACGCCCCTTGGGCGCCGTGATGTCGGATGGCCGGGTCCCGAAGACCCGGCCGAATCTTCAGCCCACCGAGCCTTCCAGCGAAATGGCGACCAGGGCCTGGGCTTCCATGGCGAACTCCATCGGCAGCGCCTGCAGCACCTCGCGGCAGAAACCGTTGACGACCAGGGCCACGGCCTCTTCCTCGTCCATCCCGCGCGACCGGCAATAGAACAGCTGGTCGTCATCGACCTTGCTGGTCGTGGCCTCATGCTCGACCCGGCTCGAGGTGTTCTTGACCTCGATATAGGGCACGGTATGGGCGCCGCACTTGTCGCCGATCAGCAGGCTGTCGCACTGGGTATAGTTGCGGCTGTTCGTGGCCCGCGGATGCATGCTCACCAGACCGCGATAAGTATTCTGCGCCTGCCCCGCCGAGATGCCCTTGGACACGATGCGCGACTTGGTGTTCTTGCCAAGATGAATCATCTTGGTGCCCGTATCGGCCTGCTGCCAGTTGTTGGCGATGGCGATCGAATAGAACTCGCCCTGGCTGTCATCGCCGCGCAGGATGCAGGACGGGTATTTCCAGGTGATCGCGGAACCGGTCTCGACCTGGGTCCACATGATCTTGGCGCGCGCCCCGCGGCAATCGGCACGCTTGGTCACGAAGTTATAGATGCCGCCCTTGCCGTCTTCGTCGCCCGGGAACCAGTTCTGGACGGTCGAGTATTTCACCTCGGCATCTTCCAGCACGACGATCTCGACCACGGCCGCATGCAGCTGCGCGATGTCGCGCTTGGGGGCGGTGCAGCCCTCAAGATAGCTGACCGAACTGCCCTTTTCGGCCACGATCAGCGTACGCTCGAACTGGCCGGTGTTTTCGGCATTGATGCGGAAATAGGTCGACAGCTCCATCGGGCATTTGACGCCCTCGGGGATATAGACGAAGGACCCATCCGAGAAGACCGCGCTGTTCAACGTGGCGAAATAGTTGTCCGAGGCCGGAACGACCGTGCCCAGGTATTTCTTCACCAGCTCGGGATGTTCGCGGATGGCCTCGCTGATCGAGCAGAAAATAACACCGGCCTTGGCCAGTTCGTCCTTGAAGGTCGTGCCCACGCTGACGCTGTCGAAGACGGCATCCACGGCGACCTTGCGGCCTTCGGCGGGCGCGTTTTCGGCGCCTTCGACACCGGCCAGGATCATCTGCTCTTTCAGCGGAATGCCCAGCTTTTCATAGGTCGCCAGCAGCTTGGGATCGACATCGTCCAGCGATTTCGGCTTTTCCTGCATGCTTTTGGGGCGCGCATAGTAATACTGATCCTGATAGTCGATCTCGGGATAGTTCAGCATCGCCCATTTCGGCTCGGTCATGGTGACCCAACGGCGGTATGCTTCCAACCGCCAGTCGGTCATCCATTCCGGTTCGCCGTTCTTCTCCGAGATCAGACGGACGATATCCTCGCTCACGCCTTTCGGCGCGTATTCCATCTCGATCTCGGTGTTCCAGCCGTATTTGTAGCTGCCCATGTTCTGCACGGTCTCGACCGTTTCGCGGTCGACGCCTTCGCGCACGTCAAGATCGGTGGTACCCGTCATCCCTTATCCTTCCTTGGTGGCGGGCCCCTGCCCAGCCATTCCCGTCACGCCATGTCTGTCGCGCCAGCGTGAATACGACTTTTCCCAGGCATCCGCAAATCGGTTGATCTGATCATCGCCCAAAGCCGGGCTTATCGATATCCGGATCGCCGATTGCGCATGCTGATCATCGAAACCCATCGCCTGCAGCGTGCCACTAGCGCGAACCTTGCCAGACGAACAGGCCGAACCTGCCGAAATCGCAAAGCCGGCCAGATCCATCTGCATGACCTGGGTCTCGCCCTTCCACCCCGATGTAAGAAGGCAGGTGGTGTTCGGCAAGCGCCGCGCGCCTTTTCCCGCGATGACAGCCTCGGGCGCGATGTCGCAGAGGCGCGCCTCCAGCAGGTCGCGCCGGGCAGCGACCTGGTCCCACAACCCGCTTTCCAGATCGCGCTGCGCGGCCTCGGCGGCGGCGGCGAAGGCCAGGATGCCGATCAGGTTCTCGGTGCCCGCGCGGCGTCCCTGTTCCTGTCCGCCCCCGCGCAGCAGGGCGGGAACATCGGTGCCCTTGCGCAGGATCAGCGCACCGATCCCCTTGGGACCGCCCAGCTTGTGCGCGCTGACGAAACCCGCCGTCACCCCCAGCCAGTTGAAGGCGAAGGGCACCTTGCCGAAGGCCTGCGTCAGATCGCTGGAGGCCAGCCCCTGCGGCAGGTCCTGCATCACGCCGGTTTCGCTGTTGGCCAGTTGCAGGCTGGACCGCGCGGGGTCGTCGATTGTGACGATGCCGTCCGCATCCACCGGCAGCGTCGCGTCGCACCAGACCTTGATGGCGCTGTGTTCCACCTCGGCGCAGCGGATGCCCCGGCCCGCCAGAACCATCGCCGCCGCCTCGGTCGTCCCCGAGGTAAAGACCACATCCGCCCCTTCGGCGCCAAGCGCGACCGACACCCGTTCGCGGGCGCGTTCCATCGCCATCTTGGCCGCCCGCCCCTCGGTATGGACCGAGGACGGGTTGCCCGAAATCTCCAGCGCCTCGATGATGGCGGCCTTGACCTCGGGGCGCAGGGGGGTGGTCGCGTTCCAGTCCAGATAGGTTCTCATGTCGTCTTTCCGTTCAGATGGGCTGCGATGCGGTCGGCCAGACGGGCTGCCACCGCGTCCTTGCCCATGCGGGGCCATTCTTCGGCACCTTGGTCACCGATCAGGGTGACGGCGTTTTCCGTCCCGCCCATGATGCCCGTCGCCGGGCTGACATCATTCGCCACGATCCAGTCACAGCCCTTGCGCAGCCGCTTGGCGGTCGCGTTGGCGATCACATCGTCGGTCTCGGCGGCAAAACCCACCACCAGGTTGGGCCGTTCCGCAGCCCGGCTGATCCAGGCCAAGATGTCGGGGTTTTCGGCCATGTCCAGCGCCGGTGGTCGGCCGCTGCCGTCCTTCTTGATCTTGCTGTCGGATGCGCCGACCACTTGCCAATCGGCCACGGCGGCGGCCATCACGGCGGCATCGGCAGGCAGGGCCGCCCCCACCGCATCGCGCATCTGGCGGGCGGTTTCCACCGCGATGACATCGACCCCCGCCGGGGGCGGAACCGCCGCCGGTCCCGTCACGAAGCTGACCCGCGCGCCCAGGTCCCGCAGGGCCGCCGCGATGGCGGTTCCCTGCGCCCCGCTGGAGCGGTTGGCGATATAGCGAACCGGATCGATGGGTTCATGCGTCGGCCCCGAGGTCACGATGACATGCCGCCCCGACAGGGGCTGCGCCGCAGGTGTCAGCGCATCGCGGATGGCCGCGACGATCGCATCGGGTTCCGCCATCCGTCCGGGGCCGTATTCGCCACAGGCCATGTCGCCGCTGTCGGGTCCCACGGTCAGGATGCCGTCGCCCTGCAGGGTCGCCAGATTGCGCCGCGTCGCGGGGTGGTCCCACATCCGCACGTTCATGGCCGGCGCGATCAGCACCCGCTTGTCCGTCGCAAGCAGCAGGGTCGAGGCCAGGTCATTGGCCAGCCCCTGCGCCATCCTGGCCATCATGTCGGCCGTGGCGGGGGCGACCACGACCAGATCGGCATTGCGCGACAGCTGGATATGGCCGATCTCGGCTTCGGAATTGCGGTCCCACAGGGTGTCGTGCACGGGTTCTCCGGCCAGCACCGACAGGGTCATGGGGGTGGTGAACTGCGCGCCCGCCGCCGTCAGCACCGGCGTCACCGACGCGCCCTGGGCGCGGATCGACCGGATCAGCTGCGGGATCTTGTAGGCCGAGATCCCCCCGCCGACGATCAACAGAATTCGTTTGCCCAGCATTGCATCGCCCCGCTTCCTTGCGCCCTGCACAGATAACCGCCATCCCCCCCTGCCGCAAGGAAGCGGCTGGTTGTTAACCCCTCCTTAACTATGCCCCGTTAACCATTCCGCGACATCGTGGGAGGATGCATGGTCGCCACCGCCTATTCCGTTGCCTTCGACGGCATCGAGGCCCGCCTGGTCGAGGTGCAATGCGCCGTCGCGGCCGGCCTGCCGGGTTTTTCCATCGTCGGCCTTCCCGACAAGGCCGTCAGCGAGGCACGCGAAAGGGTCAAGGCGGCCTTTGGCGCGCTGTCGATCGCCATGCCCAGCAGGCGCATCACGGTGAACCTGTCGCCCGCCAACCTGCCCAAGGAGGGGTCGCATTTCGACCTGCCCATCGCGCTGGCGGTGCTGGCGGCCCTGCAGATCGTCCCGTCCGAGGAGGTCGCGCGCTGCGTCGCCCTGGGAGAGCTGTCATTGGACGGGCGGCTGGTCACGGTGACGGGCGCCCTGCCCGCCGCGATGGCCGCCTCCGAAGACGACCGCGCACTGATCTGCCCCCGCGATTGCGGCCCCGAGGCGGCCTGGGTCGGCGCGGTGCCGGTGCTGGCGGCGGAGACCCTGAAACAGGTCGTCGACCACCTGACCGACCGCAGCCCCATCACCCCCGCCCGTCCCGGCCTGGTCGGCGATGCGCCCCCCGTCGGCTGCCTCTCCGAGGTCAAGGGACAGGAACGGGCCAAGCGCGCGCTGGAAATCGCCGCAGCCGGGCGTCACCACATGCTGATGGTCGGTCAGCCCGGTGCGGGCAAATCCATGCTGGCTGCCCGCATCCCCGGCCTGATGCCGCCCCTGTCGGCGCGCGAGGCGCTGGAAACCTCGATGATCCATTCGCTGGCGGGCACGCTGCCCGATGGCGGCATCACCCGGCACGCACCCTTTCAGGAACCCCACCACACGGCATCGGTCCCGGCCATCGTCGGCGGCGGACGCGGCGCCAAGCCCGGCCAGATCAGCCTTGCCCACAACGGCGTGCTGTTCTTGGACGAATTCCCCGAATTTCCCCGCCAGGTCCTGGACACGCTGCGCCAACCCATCGAAAGCGGCGAGGTAATGGTCGCCCGGGCGAACGCCCATGTCCGCTATCCCTGCCGCTTCCTGCTGGTCGCCGCGGCGAACCCTTGCCGCTGCGGCTATCTGGCCGATCCGGCGCGGGCCTGTTCGCGGGCGCCGATCTGCGGCGGCGACTACATGTCCAAGATCTCGGGGCCGCTGATGGACCGCTTTGACCTGCGGCTGGAGGTGCCGGGCGTCAGCTATCAGGATCTGGACCGTGCGGCGGGCGGCGAAACCTCGGCCACGGTCGCTGCCCGCGTGGCGCAGGCGCGGCAGGTGCAGGCCGACCGGTTCCGGGATCATCCGCAGGTGACGGTGAATGCGGACGCGTCCGGCACGCTGCTGGAACAGATCGCCGCGCCCGACGATGCCGGGCGGGCGCTGATTTCCAAGGCGGCGGACAGGCTGGGGCTGACGGCGCGGGGCTATCACCGCATTTTGCGCAGCGCCCGCACCATCGCCGATCTGGAAGGATCGGACCCGGTGCAGGTCCACCACCTGGCCGAGGCGATCAGCTATCGCCTGCCCTTCGTCGCCGGCGGTTAGGCCTTTTCGGCCACGCGACGCTCGATCGCCTCCCACATGGCCTCGGCGGCGTTGATGCCGTCGAACCGCTCCAGCTCCTGGATGCCGGTGGGGGATGTCACGTTGATTTCCGTCAGCCAGCCGTCGATGACGTCGATGCCGGTAAAGATCAGGCCCTTTTCGCGCAGGACCGGGCCGATGCGCTTGCAGATCTCGTATTCGCGTTCGGTCAGGCCGATCTGTTCGGCGCGACCGCCGACATGCATGTTGGACCGTGCCTCACCCTCCAGCGGGACGCGGTTGATCGCGCCGACGGGTTCGCCATCGACCAGGATGATGCGCTTGTCGCCCTCGGTCACCTTCGCCAGGTATTTCTGGGCGATCATCGGTTCGCGGTTCATGCCGGCAAAGGTTTCCAGCAGCGAAGACAGGTTCGGATCACCAGGCTTCAGATGGAACACCCCCGCGCCGCCATTGCCGTAAAGCGGCTTCACGATGATCTCGCCGTGGCGCTGGCGAAAGGCGCGGAAGGCGGCCGGATCGCGGGCGATCATGGTGGGCGGCGTCAGGTCGGGAAAATCCAGCACCATCAGCTTTTCGGGACAGTTGCGGACCCAGAACGGGTCGTTCACGACCAGCGTGCCCGGATGCACCCGGTCCAGCAGATGGGTCGAGGTGACGTAACCCATGTCGAAGGGCGGGTCCTGGCGCAGCCAGACGACGTCGAACTCGGTCAGCTCGACCTCGGCCCAATCGCCGAAGGTGACGTGGTCGCCCTGCTTGCGGCGAAGCGTGACGGGGCGCCCGCGCGCGATGACGCGGCCTTCGTCATAGCGCAACTGGTCCACGGTATACTGGAACAGCCGGTGGCCGCGGGCCTCGGCCTCCAGCCCGATGCGGAACGTGCTGTCGGCGTCGATCGAGACATCTTCGATCGGGTCCATCTGCAAGGCGACGTAAAGGCTCATGCTGCCCCTCCTGAACTTTGAGGTTGTTGTGACCTGCGGTCTGGATGGATGCAAGCCCAAGGGGCCTCAGGTGGCGTCGAAGGCGTTCGCGATCAAGTCGATGCGGCCCATTTCGTCCACCAGTGCCGCATCGAACCGCATTGCTGCGTCCTGCCCCAGCCCCGCCTGCCCGCAGTAATCCTGCGCCGCCTGCATGATGCGGCGCATCTGGGCGGGCAGCAGGCGCCCGGCGGCGGCGGCATGGGTCGCGGCGGCCTTGACCTCGACAAAGACCAGGTCTTCGCCGTCCCGCAGGATCAGGTCGATCTCGGCACCCGCGCCGCGCCAGCGGGTTTCCAGCACCGTGGCCCCGC
The DNA here is from genome assembly GCF_001887735.1 of Paracoccus sp. SM22M-07. NCBI lineage: Bacteria > Pseudomonadati > Pseudomonadota > Alphaproteobacteria > Rhodobacterales > Paracoccaceae > Paracoccus > Paracoccus sp. SM22M-07. The sequence continues at coordinate 76,839 of NZ_JPKW01000003.1, read as the reverse complement.
GCGATTGGTACAGGCGGGCGACGGCATCCTCGGCCATCTGTCCCGACAGCGCCGCGACCGTGCCGCGCCGGCTGCGCATCAGCGCTGCCCGGCCAGCGCCAGGGCGCGCTGATAGACGTCGCGCTTGGGCAGGCCCAGTTCCTGCGCGGCCTCGCGCGCGGCATCCTTGACGGACATGCTGGCCATGTGGCGCTGGATGACATCGTCCAGCTGTGCCTCGTCCACGACCGTTTCACCGGGGCGGTCCAGGACCATCACGACCTCGCCCTTCAGGGTCGCCATGCGCGGGTCGGCGGCCAGGTCCCGGGCGGTGCCACGGATGACCTCCTCGAATTTCTTGGTCAGCTCGCGGGCGATGACGGTCATGCGGTTCGGGTCGATCGCGGCAAGATCGGTCAGGGTGCGGTTCACCCGGCGCGGGCTTTCGAACATGATCAGCGTCGAATCGACCGCCGTCCAGGTTTTCAGGAAGGTCTGACGCGCCGTGGCCGTCGAGGGCGGAAAACCCAGGAACAGGAACCGATCGCTTGGCAGCCCAGACAGCGACAGCGCCACCAGCGACGACGACGGCCCCGGCAGCGCATGGACCCGCGCGCCCGCCTCGGCCGCGTCCACCGCCAGCCGATAGCCGGGATCGGCCACCAGCGGCGTTCCTGCATCGGAACAATAGGCGACGCTGGCCCCATCGGCCAGGGCCGCCATCAGGGCCGGGCGGGCCCGGTCGCCATTGTGGTCGTGATAGGCCAGGATGCGCCGCCCGCGCAGGGGAATGCCGTGGATGTCCATCAGATGGCGCAGGACGCGCGTATCCTCGGCGGCCAGCATGTCGGCGCTGTTCAGCACGTCCAGCGCCCGCAGGGTGATGTCGCGCGCGGCCCCGATCGGGGTGGCCACCAGGTAAAGACCACCGTCAAGGCGCGCGGCCTCGACATGGGCGGTCAGGCGGCGCGGGGTTTCGGCATCCAATCGGTCGTTGCGGTCGGTCATCGAACCCTCCTGTCGTCGCGGTTGCGGGGTGGCGCTGATTGCCAATCACGGGCTCAGGTCCTAGTCTGCCACCATAAGCACGCCGCGTATCATCTGACAGGGAAGTTTCACATGTTTGCATCCGCCACAACCCGGCCCGGACAGGGTCTGCGCCGGGCCGTGACCCGCACGACCGCCGTGATCGCGGCGCTGTTCCTGGCCGCCTGCGACCCCGTCGCCATGACCGAACGCGCCAGCGGCCCCGAGATCGGGCAGATGATCGAGCCGGGCCAGCCGGTGCGCGTCGCGCTGCTGGTTCCCGGCGGCACGTCATCGCAAGAGATGGAATGGCTGGCGCGCAGCCTGCGCAACTCGGCCAAGATGGCGGCGGCGGACGCCCAAGGTGCCAGCATCGACCTGCGCATCTATGACACCGCAGGTTCCGAGGCACAGGCCGTCGCCCAGGCCAATGCGGCCGCCGATGCAGGCGCGCAGATCATCCTGGGGCCGCTTTTCGCGGGCAATGCAAACGCCGTCGGCAACGCCATGCTGTCGCGCAACATCAACGTGCTGACCTTCTCGAACAATACCGAGATCGCGGGCGGCAACGTCTTCACCTTGGGCAACAGCTTCGACAACATCGCCGATCGGCTGGTGCGCTATGGCGTCCGTCAGGGCAAGCGCAACGTCCTGCTGGTGGCTGAGGATGACGTCGCGGGCCAGTTGGGCGCACGCGCCATCCAGACCGCCATCGCCCGCAACGGCGCGCGGCTTGCGGGCCGGGTCAATCATCCGGTCTCGATCTCGGGGATCGATGCGGCGACCCCGCGCGTGGCCGAGGCCGTCCAGTCCGGCCAGGTCGATTCGATCTTCATGACGGCCAACAACCAGGCCGTTCTGCCCTATCTGACCGAGAATCTGGCCAAGGCCGGCGTCCGGTCGCCCGTGACCCAGATGATGGGCCTGACCCGTTGGGACCAGCCGCGCGACCGCCTGGGCATGCCGCAGCTGGCCGAAGGCTGGTTCGCCATCCCGGACCAGGGCCTGCAGCAGCAGTTCGAAGCGCGCTATGCCCAAACCTATGGCGAGGCGCCGCATCAGCTGGCATCGCTGTCCTATGACGGCGTCGCGGCCATCGCCTCACTGGTGCGCGCGGGCAAGCGCAATGCGCTGACCACGACCGGCCTGACCCAGCCCGCAGGCTTTTCGGGCGTGGCCGGCATCTTCCGGCTGAACCGTGACGGCACCTCGCAGCGGGGCCTGTCGGTCGCGACCATCCGCGACGGCCAGCTGGTCATTCTGGACCCCGCGCCGCGCACCACCCGCGGGTTCGGATCGTAAACGGAAACGGCACGACAAGACATGGCAATGAACGGCGTCACCGACGGCGCCCCGGACATGACCGGGGCGCAATTTTCCCGTGACGGGGACGAGCTTCTGCGGGCGCTGGACGCGCGCCTGCAGGATATCGACGAACCCCGCCGCATCCGCAGCGAAACCGTCGCCTTGCTGATGCAGGCCCGCGCCGACGGGATGCAAGCGATCGAGGCATCCTTTGCGACCCATCCCCGTGCCGCCCGCGAAACGGTGCGCGCCATCGCCAACCTGACCGACCAGATCGTCACCGCCGTCCATCATGTCGCGGTCACCCGACTGCACCCGCTGGATGCCCCGTCCGAGGGCGAACGGCTGGCCGTTCTGGCCGTGGGCGGCTATGGCCGGGCCGAAATGGCGCCCGCATCCGATGTGGATCTGCTGTTCCTGACGCCCTGGAAGATCACCGGCTGGGCCGAAAGCGTCGTGGAATCGATGCTCTACATGCTGTGGGACCTGAAGCTGAAGATCGGCCATTCGATCCGCAGCGTGGACGACTGCCTGCGCCTTGGCGAAGGCGACATGACGATCCGCACCTCGCTGGTGGAACACCGGCTGGTAACGGGCCATGCGCCCCTGGCCCAGGAATTGCGCCAGCGGCTGTGGGACGAGCTGTTCGACCGAACCGTCCCCGAATTCATCGAGGCGAAACTGGAAGAACGCGCCGCGCGTCACGTGCGCCAAGGTGGACAGCGCTATGTCCTGGAGCCCAACGTCAAGGAGGGCAAGGGCTGCCTGCGCGACCTCCAGACGCTTTACTGGATCGCCAAATACATCCACCGCGTCGATCGTGCGGTCGAACTGGTCGACCTGGGCGTCTTTTCGCGCGACGAACATCTGGCCTTCTGGCAGGCCGAGGATTTCCTCTGGGCCGTCCGCTGCCACCTGCACCTGATCTCGGGGCGTCCGGTGGATGTGCTGGCCTTCGACATGCAGGTCGAGGTCGCCCGCCGCATGGGTTACGCCGACACCACCGCCCGCCGCGGCGTCGAATATTTCATGCAGGATTATTTCCGCCATGCCACGCGCGTGGGCGAACTGACCCGCGTCTTTCTGGCCGCGCTGGAAACCCAGCATGTGCGCACAGCACCGTTCCTGGGGCGCCTGTTCAGGCGCAAGCGCAAGATGAGGCCGGGATTTGTTGATCAGCAGGGCCGCCTTTCTTATGAATCCGAAGCGACCTTCCTGGCCGATCCGCTGAACCTGCTGCGCATCTTCGAGGAAGCGCTGAGGACGGGCGTGCTGATCCATCCCGATGCGATGCGCCTTGTCGCCGCCAATCTGGATGTCATCGACGACAAGGTCCAGTCCGACCCCGAGGCGATCCGCATCTTCATGGACATGCTGCTGAAGCATGGAAATCCCGAACGGGCCCTGCGCCGCATGAACGAACTGGGCGTTCTGGCCGCCTTCATCCCGGAATTCGAACCCGTGGTGGCGATGATGCAGTTCAACGTCTATCACCACTATACCGTCGACGAACATTCCATCCAGTGCATCGCCGCCCTGGCCGAGATCGAGCGCGGCGAACACCCCGAGAACCTGCCCCTGTCCAGCCAGATCATCGAGGCGGGCGTGAACCGCCGGGTGCTGTATCTGGCAACGCTGCTGCACGATATCGGCAAGGGCCGCCCCGAGGATCATTCGATCCTGGGCGCACGCATCGCGCGGCGCATCGCCACGCGTTTCGGCTTCAACCAGGAAGATATCGACACGGTCGAATGGCTGGTGCGCAACCACCTGCTGATGTCGGACGTGGCGCAGAAACGCGACATCAGCGACCCCCGCACGCTGCGCGATTTCGCCAAGGCGGTGAAGACCCGCAAGCGGCTGGACATGCTGCTGGTGCTGACGGTCTGCGACATCCGTGGCGTGGGCCCCGGCACCTGGAACAACTGGAAGGCGGCGCTGCTGCGCACGCTGCACCAGGAAACCGCCGCCGCCCTGGAAAACGGGCTGGAGGAGCTGAACCGCGACAAGCGCCAGAACGAGGCCAAGCGGTCGCTTCGCCACATGCTGGTCGCCAAGGGCTGGGACGCCCGCGCCATCCGCGCCGAGATCGCGCGCCATTACGACGCCTATTGGCCCGGCCTGCCGACGCAATCCCACGCGGTCTTTGCCGAATTGCTGCGCGGCATCGGACCGGACGAAATCCGCATCGACCTGCGCGCCGATCCCGATCGCGACGCGACGCGCACCGCCTTCGTGCTGTCGGACCATCCGGGCATCTTTTCGCGGCTGGCCGGGGCGCTGACCCTGACGGGCGCCAACGTGGTCGATGCGCGGACCTATACGACGCGCGACGGCTATGCGACCGCCGTCTTCTGGGTCCAGGACGCCGAGGGCCATCCCTTTGCCGAAGACCGCCTGCCCAAGCTGCGCCAGACCATCCTGCGCACGCTGAGCGGCGAAATCGTCGCGCGCGAGGCTTTCGCAACCCGCGACAAGCCGAAAAAGCGCAACCGCGAGTTCAGGTTCCCGACCCATATCACCTTCGACAACGAAGGCAGCGACATCTATACCATCGTCGAGGTCGATACCCGCGACCGTCCGGGCCTGCTCTACGACCTGACGCGGACGCTGGCCTCGAACCATATCCAGATCGTCAGCGCGGTGATCGCCACCTTCGGGGCGCAGGTCGTCGACAGCTTCTATGTCAAGGACATGTTCGGTCTGAAACTCCACAGCGCCTCGAAACGCGAGGCGCTGGAAAAGAAACTGCGGACGGCGATCGCCGACGGCGTGAAACGGGCAGAGGCGGAACAGGGATGAAATCCGGACTGGTGCGTGGCTTCCTGGCAGTGGGAAGCTGGACGCTGATTTCGCGTGCGTCGGGCTTTGTGCGCGACATCCTGATGGCGGCATGGCTGGGCACCGGCCCCGTGGCCGAGGCGTTCCTGATCGCGCTGTCGCTGCCCAACATGTTCCGCCGCTTCTTTGCCGAAGGGGCGTTCAACACCGCCTTCGTGCCGATGTTCTCGAAAAAGCTGGAAGATCACGCGCAGGCGCAGCGCTTTGCATCCGAAGCGTTTTCTGGACTGCTGGCGGCGGTGATGGTCCTGTCGGCCCTGGCGATGATCTTCATGCCGGGGCTGGTCTGGCTGATGGCGTCGGGTTTCGCGGGCGACGAGCGCTTTGATCTGGCGGTGGAATACGGGAGGATCACCTTCCCCTATATCCTGCTGATCTCGATGGCCTCGATGATTTCAGGGGTGCTGAACGCCAATGGACGCTTCACGGCAGCGGCGGCGGCACCGGTGCTGCTGAACCTGTTGTTCATCGTGGCGATGGGTCTGGGACGCTGGCAGGGCTGGGACCTGGGGCTGACGTTGGCTTGGGCCACGCCGGTCACGGGCATCGCCCAGCTGGCGCTGGTCTGGTGGGATGCGCATCGCAGCGGCTGGACCTTCCACCCGCGCCGTCCGCGCCTGACCCCCGACATGCGCCGCCTGATCGCCGTGGCCCTGCCTGCGGCCTTTGCGGGCGGCGTGGTGCAGATCAACCTGCTGGTCGGTCGTCAGGTCGGATCACGCTTTGACGGGGCGATCGGCTGGCTGTCCTATTCCGACCGCCTGTATCAGCTGCCGCTTGGCGTCGTCGGTGCGGCTGTTGCGGTCGTTCTGCTGCCGGAACTGGCGCGTCGGATCCGCGCCGATGATCACGCAGGCGGCCAGTCGGCCTATAGCCGCGCGACGGAATTCGGCCTGTTCCTGACCCTTCCGGCGGCCTTTGCCATCGCCGTCATCGCCGAACCCATGGTGGCGACCCTGTTCCAGCGCGGGGCGTTTTCCGCCTTCGACACCCAGCAGACGGCGGCGGCGCTGATCGTCTATGCGATCGGCCTGCCCGCCTTCGTGCTGCAAAAGATCCTGCAGCCGCTGTTCTTCGCGCGTGAAGACACCCGCACGCCGCTGCGCTTTGCCGTCATTTCAATGGTGGTGAACGCGGTCGCGGCCTTCAGCCTGATGCCGTTCCTGGGCTTTCTGGCGGCGGCGCTTGGCACGACGATCGCGGCCTGGGTGATGGTGGCCCAGCTGTGGCTCGGGACGCGCGACATGGGCCAGGCGGCGCGGGCCGATGCGCGGCTGGTCCGGGCCTTTCCGCGCATCCTGGTGGCGTCGGTGCTGATGGCCGCGGCCCTTTGGGGCATGCGCCAGTGGTTGGAGGCTGCGGGAACCGGTCGGGGCGTCGGGCTGGCAATCCTGGTCTTTGGCGGGGCGGCGATCTATTTCTCGTTGGCGTTCATCACCGGGGCCTATCGCCTGTCCGAACTGAAGGCCGCCATCCGCCGGGGTCAGCGCTGACGCATCTGCGTCAGCGCCCGCTGCATCCCGCCATCGACCAGCACGAAGCTGAGCAGGAACCCGGTGGCAAAGCCCGCCACTTCGGCGATCCAGCCGGTTCCTGCGCCGCCGAAGACCAGGCCGAAGACCAGCTGGAAGGCCAGAAGCACGCCGATCAGGCTGAAGGCCCGCAGGCGGTTGGCGTTCACCGCCGCCAGCTTGGTCCACAGCAGGAAGGTGAATGCGCCCACCAGGCCATAGACGGCCGGATAGCCCCCGATCAGCAGTGACGGCCGCGCGCCAACGACCTGCAGCACCGCCGCATAGATCAATGCCCCCCCGATGGCCGATCCCAGAAACAGCGCGACGACGGCCAGGGGCCGGAACTGCTGGGCCACCAGATTGCCAAGCGCCAGCGTGAAGACCACCACGAACAGCGCATGCGTCAAGGACGTGTGGACAAAGCTGAAGGACAGCGCCCGGTACATCTGGTCCAGGTCGAAGGCGCCAAAGGTCCAGACGCGCTGGAACAGTTCGGGGGGCAGCGCCGTCATGCGGATGGCGTTCAGGCGCAGGCCCACGCCCTCGGCACCACCCAGAAAGCCCGCCTGCCCCAGGGCAAAGGCCGCCTCGGAGGCGATGACGGGCAGGGTCAGCAACCAGATCACGGGCGGCAGCGGGTTCAGCGGAGATTCGGTCAGGCCTTGACGCATGGCGTTTCCTTGGCGGTTGCGGAAGTTTCCCCCAACCGCTAAGCCAGCGGCCAGGAAATTCCAAGGCAGGCCGGTCATGTCAGAACCCACCAACAGCACCTTCCGCCCGCGCATCTTTTCGGGGATCCAGCCCTCGGGCGGGTTGACGCTTGGCAACTACCTGGGCGCGCTGAAGCGTTTCGCGGCCCTTCAGGGCGATCAGGCCGAAACCGTCTATTGCGTCGTCGACCTGCATGCGATCACCGTCTGGCAGGACCCGCAGGTGCTGTTGTCGCGCACGCGCGAGGCGGCGGCGGCCTTCATGGCCTCGGGGGTGGACCCCGCGCAGTCGATCCTGTTCAACCAGAGCCAGGTCAGTGCCCATGCGGAAATGGCATGGCTGTTCAACACGGTGGCCCGCGTCGGCTGGATGTACCGGATGACCCAGTTCAAGGACAAGGCCGGCAAGAACAGCGAAAACGCCAGCCTTGGCCTTCTGGCCTATCCGGCGCTGATGGCCGCCGACATCCTGACCTATCAGGCGACCGCCGTTCCCGTGGGCGAGGATCAGAAGCAGCACCTGGAACTGACCCGCGACATCGCGGCCAAGTTCAACCACGATTACGGCGTCAACCATTTCCCCATCACCGAACCCCTGATCGAGGGCGTGGCCACCCGCGTCATGTCCCTGCGCGACGGGTCCAAGAAGATGTCGAAATCGGACCCGTCGGATGCCAGCCGGATCAACCTGACCGACGATGCCGACACCATCGCCCAGAAGATCCGCAAGGCGCGGACCGATGCCGATCCCCTGCCCGGCCAGATGGACGGCCTGAAGGACCGCCCCGAGGCACGCAACCTGGTCAACATCTATGCGGCCCTTGCCGATGAGACCCCCGACCAGGTGTTGGCGCGGTTCGAGGGTCAGGGTTTCGGAGCCTTCAAGCCTGCTTTGGCCGAAGTCGCGGTCGAGGCGATGGCCCCCATCACCCGCAAGATGTCGGAATACATGGCCGATCCGGCCCAGATCGATGCGGTCCTTGCGGATGGCGCCGACCGCGCCGACGCCATTGCCCGGCCGATCCTGGACCGAACCAAAGAAATCATGGGCCTGCTGCGCACCCGCCGCTGAAGCCTGCCAATTGCCCGAAACGTGACCGCCATTCCGCAAGGAGCGGCGGTTTCGTCCGTTTCAGACAGGATTTTCGCCCGAAGGCTTGCGATCACGCACAGGTTACGGCTATCAGCCAGTCAAACGACTGGACCCGGTGAGAATCCGGGTGGCTCTTCCGGCCGCCGATCCGCCGGACAAATCGAACCTTGCAGACTTGCACGACGGACCCCGGCGCGAATGGCGCCGCAACGGTCAGGAACGGATGATCCATGTTTTCAATCGAACGCTACAAACAGGAATGGTTTGGCAATATCCGCCCCGATATCCTTTCGGGACTGGTGGTCGCCCTTGCCCTGATCCCCGAGGCCATCGCCTTTTCCATCATCGCGGGCGTTGATCCCAAGGTGGGGCTTTATGCCAGCTTTTCCATCGCGGTGATCACCGCCATCACCGGCGGTCGGCCGGGCATGATTTCCGCTGCCACCGCGGCCACGGCGGTGCTGATGGTCACGCTGGTGGCCGATCACGGGCTGCAATATCTGCTGGCGGCGACGGTGCTTGCCGGCCTGATCCAGATCGTCTGCGGGATGCTGAGGCTGGGCTTCGTCATGCGCTTCGTGTCGAAATCGGTGATGACCGGCTTTGTGAACGCGCTGGCGATCCTGATCTTCATGGCGCAGCTGCCGGAACTGGACCTTGCCACCCCCGGCGTCACCTGGTTCACCTATCTGCTGGTCGCGGCGTCACTGGCGATCATCTATCTCTTCCCCTATCTGACCAAGGCGATCCCGTCGCCGCTGGTGACCATCGTGGTGATGACGGCGCTGGCGATGCTGCTGGGCTGGGACGTGCGGACCGTGGGCGACATGGGTGCGCTGCCCGATACGCTGCCGATCTTCCTGCTGCCCGATGTGCCGCTGAACCTGGAGACGCTGCGGATCATCCTGCCCTATTCGGTGGCGGTGGCCATCGTGGGTCTGCTGGAAAGCCTGATGACCCAGAACCTGGTGGACGAACTGACCGACACCCGGTCCAACCGCAACCAGGAATGCATCGGTCAGGGCCTGGCCAATACGGCCACGGGCTTCATCGGCGGCATGGCGGGCTGCGCGATGATCGGGCAGTCGATGATCAATGTCAAATCCGGCGGTCGCGGGCGCCTCTCCTCGTTTGTGGCGGGGGTCTTCCTGCTGATCCTGGTGGTGGGCTTGGGCGATCTGGTCAGCCAGATCCCGATGCCTGCCTTGGTCGCGATCATGATCATGGTGTCGATCGGCACCTTCAGCTGGTCGTCCATCGGCAACCTTCGCTCGCACCCGCGTTCCTCCTCCATCGTGATGCTGGCGACGGTGGCCGTGGTCGTCTGGACCCACAACCTGGCGATCGGTGTGCTGGTCGGCGTGCTGTTGTCCGGCATCTTCTTTGCCGCCAAGATCGCCCAGCTGTTCCGCGTCCGCTCGACGCTGTCCGAGGATGGGCGCGAACGCCGCTATATCGTCGAGGGACAGATGTTTTACGGCTCGGTCGAGGATTTCATGGCGGCCTTCGACTTCTCCGAGGCGCTGGACCGCGTGATCATCGATGTCAGCGGCGCCCATATCTGGGACATCAGTTCGGTGCAGGCGCTGGACATGGCCATCCTGAAGTTCCGGCGCGACGGGGCCGAGGTGCAGCTGATCGGCATGAACGAGGCATCCGAAACCATCGTCGACAAGCTCGCAGAGCATGACAAGCCCGGCGCAATGGATAAACTGATGGCGCATTGAGGGGGATGATCATGACCGACAACATCATCGCGCTGGTCGACGGCTCGGGCTATGCAACTTCGGTCTGCGAACATGCGGCCTGGGTGTCACGCCTGACCGGCGCGCCGATCCAGCTGTTGCATGTGATGGGGCGCCGCGAAGCGGCCGGGCCGCAGGATCTGTCCGGCGCAATCCGGCTGGGTGCCCGGACGGCACTGCTGGAAGAGCTGGCGACCCTGGACGCCCAACGCGCCCGCATCGCCAACGACGCCGGACGCGCCCTTCTGGAGGATGCACGGCAGCTGACCGAAGGCGCCGGCGCGACGGGCGTCACGACCCGGCTGGAACAGGGCGATCTGATCGAACGGGCCGTCGGCAACGATGCCCCCGACACCCGCCTGATCGTCATCGGCAAGCGCGGCGCGGCCGCGGATTTCGCCAAGGGCCATCTGGGGTCGAACCTGGAACGGATCGTGCGCTCGGCGCGCAAGCCGGTGCTGGTCGCGTCCCGGGCATTCAAGCCGATCCGGAAGGTGCTGGTGGCATTCGACGGCGGCAATTCGGCCCTGAAGGCGGTGCAGCACATCGCCAACAGCCCCGTCTTCAAGGATCTGCAGATCGAACTGGCGATGGCCGGCAACAGCGGCAACAACGCCCGCGATACGTTGGACGAAGGTCTGCTGCGCCTCAGGGCCGCCGGCCTGCGCGCCGACGTCTGCGTCCTGGCAGGGTCAGCCGAAACCGCCCTGGCTGAACGGATCGAGTCCGAGGGGTATGATCTGCTGGTCATGGGCGCCTATGGCCACAGTCGCATCCGCAGCATGATCATCGGGTCGACAACGACGCAGATGCTGATTGCCTGCAAGCTGCCTGTGCTTCTGTTCCGCTGAAAACCTGGTTCTCAGCATCTACCCCTATGCCGCGCCCCTGATCGGGCGCGGCTTTGTTGTCCACGGACGGTGGGCAGCGGTGTAAGTGCAAACGATCTGCCGCGCAGGCTATAAACGGATGAGGACTTAACCCGCGCTGGAATATCGATGGCGCAGCGCCCCCGTATCGGCAACCAGACCAAGGGTCATGCCTGTCACCAGTTCCTCGCTGCAAAAGATTGAATCAGCGCCCCGTTTTGGTAACCGTCAGACTGCTGCTCGCCTCGTATGCCAATGGGCCCGCGGGAATGGCGGCAGACAGGTCATCCTTCAACCCTCCTATGCCATGGCCACGAACGGCTTCGCAGACCTGTTCAAGGTGGACCGGAAACAGGCGGCGCCATTCGCCTAAGCGATCGTTGCACAACCCCGACCTTTCCGCTTGGATGCGTAAAGGGCCGCATCTGCCATATCCAGCAATGTCTCGGGTGTTTCAAAGCGGTCGTGATGCCAGATAACGACACCGATGCTGGCCGAAACATGCAGGTCGGTCAGCTGCGGAGGCGACAGGTCACGGATGCTGCCGATCAGGCGTTCGGCCACCTGCGCGATGGCCGCCGGGCAGACCATGCCACGCAGGATCAGCACGAATTCATCGCCCCCGATGCGCGCCGCCATGTCTTCCTTGCGGACCAGGCCGTGCAGGACCTTGCCCACGTCGCGCAACAGGTCATCACCCGCCTTGTGGCCAAGGCGGTCGTTGACCTGCTTGAAATGGTCCAGATCCATGTGCAGCAAGGCGAATGGCGTGAGCCTGTCCTGGCGTTCGTCGCCGCTGCGGCGCATGGCGATGGCCAGCGCGCCTTCCAGCGCACGGCGGTTGCCCAAACCGGTCAGGGGGTCGGTCTGCGCCTGCAGCAACGCCACTTCACGGGCGGCGGCCAGCTGATGGTTGAAGCGCGACAGCTCGTTCAGGACGCCGCGGTTGGCTTCCTGCAGAAACAACAGTTCCATCGCCAGGTCGCTTGGCGCGAAATCGGCATCGGTCAGATGGGCCGTGCGGATCGCGCGGGTCAGACCGATGCCGAAGCCCAGATTGACCAGCATGGTTCCGTCCGACAGACGCACGCCGTGACCCCGCAGCACCAGATCGGCGATATGCTGGACGCGCAGGAACAGGCGCAGTCCACGGTCGACCGCATTGCGAATGGCGTCGATCGCCTCGGCCCCCTGCCCGGCCCGGCCACTGACAAGGCATCCATGCAAGCCCGACCCAAGGCCCGGCACCAGCTTCAGCAATGTCGGCCCGACCGAGAGCACCGCCCCGCGATCATTCACGATCATATGCATCGGCATCAGCTGGGCCAACGCCTCGACCGGCAGGTTTACGACCGCGTCCCTCATGCCCGCCCCTGTTCTGCCGTGCCGTGCTGGATCGAGAACAGGCGCCCTTCGGCAAATTTCTCATCCCAGACCTCGATCCGGATGGCCTGATCTTCGACCGAAATCAGGCAAAGCGCCCCGTAATCATCCGCCATCCCCCGGATCACCCCAACCAGAAGAAATTGCCATGTCCTGTCGTGATCCAGCATCAGGACCCAGAACGCCTGATCATTCGCATCGACCTGCAGGCGCGGCACCCGCAGGCTGGGCAGCACCAGATGCGCGCGGCCCGGCAATTCTTCCAGACGCAGCAGGAAATCCTTGAAATCGCGGCCCGAAAATCGAAGCAGCCGCCGCACCGCCTCGATCCGGGTCATCCAGGCGCCCATATCCTCCAGCATCTCGCTATGCGGCTTGGACATCCGAAACGCGGCGCGCTGCAGGGCATCGGCGCCAAACCCCGCCCCCAATGGCGCCACCGAAGCCTGGGCTACCTCCGCTTCTTCCGCGACGGCCTTGACCAGGTCGTCACCATAGGTCGTCCTGAGGAATTCCTCGATCCCGCGGTTTATCAATGAGTTCATGCCACACCTCGATTCGCATCGACGCTAGCAAGAGGGGGTGAATAAATCGCAAACGGATCAGTCCATTTCCCAGCCATAGCTGCCCGGCCCGGCCAATGCCGTGCGCGCCGCCATCACGTCCTGCGGACGCAGCCGAAGGGCGTCGGCGAATTCGTGGATGCGTTCGTCGCTCTCGACGACGAAATCCAGCAGGAAAACGGCGATGTCAGGACGCTGCGACAGCTGACGCAGGTCATCGGCCTCCAGCCCGCTTGCCCCCATGAAATGAACCAGATCGTCAGGACGCTCGGCCAGCGCCAGCAGGATTTCGGTCGCCAGTTCGCGTGCCTGTTCGGGGGTATAAGCCATGTGGATGCTGTCCTTTGGTCGAAAATATCCGCCAGCCACCCGGGCGGAAACAATTTGTTAAACATTTGAGACGAAATTGAAGCTCTGATGTCGAGACTCGCTGGATGGGTAGATGACGGCTCGTATCCTTGTCGCAGATGCCGTGGCAACCGCCCGCATCACATTGAAGGTCCGGCTTGCGTCGGTCTGCTATGAGGTCGAGGCTGTCAGCAGCATCGCCGAAATCTTCATGGCCGTCGAACGGTCGCGGCCGGGACTGATCATCCTGGGGGGTGAACCGGGCGATGGATCGCTGATCGAGACATGCCGCACGCTGACCCGCGATCCGCGTACGGACGACATCCCCGTGATGATGCTGGTCCAGGGGCCGCAGCGCCTGGCCGCCTTGCAGGCCGGTGCGATTGCGACCCTATCCCCGCAGGTCGAGGATCAGATGCTGATGGCCCGGGTCCGTGGCATCCTGCGCGACGTCGAACCCGCCCACAGCCCCGAACTTGGCATGGCGGAACCTGTCGCGGCCTTCACGCATGCCAAGAAGCCCCAGATCGTCCTGATCGCCGATGCCCCGGCGCGCGCCCAACGCTGGCGCCAGCTGCTGGCCGAACGGATGTCCTGCCGCTTTGACATCATGGACCCGGACGAAGCCTTGGCAGCGGCCACCGCGGGACGCAATGCCGACGTCTATCTGATCTCGGTCGATCTGCGGACACAGGGGGACGGATTGCGCCTGCTGTCGGAACTGCGGTCGCGACAGGGATCGCGCGACGCGGGTTTCGTCGTTGCCATCGGCCCCGATTGCGAGGAATTGGCCGCTTTCGCGCTGGATCTGGGCGCCAGCGACGTCGTCCCCCACGATCTGGGCGGCCCCGAGGCGGCGGGCGCCGCCGCCATGTCCCTGCAGATGCTGTTGTCGCGCAAGACCCGCGGCGACGAACGCCGCGCCGAGGCGCAGCGCAACATGGTCTGGGCCATGACCGATCCGCTGACGGGGCTTTACAACCGCCGCTATGCCATCCCGAAACTGTCGGCGATCACCCGCGATGCCCTATTGGGCCACCAAGGCTTTGCGGTCTTCGTCATGGACCTGGATCATTTCAAACAGGTCAATGACGGGTACGGCCACAGTGCCGGCGACGCCGTCCTGACCGAAATCGCGACCAGGTTCCGTGCCGCCCTGGGCCCTTCGGGCCTGGCTGCGCGCATGGGCGGAGAAGAGTTCCTTGGCGTCATTCCCGACTGCTCTCAGGACCATGCGCTGAACGTGGCCGAACGCCTGCGCAAGGCCATCGCCCAACGTCCCGTCACCCTGCCCCAGATCACCGGTGGCGGCCAGATCGCGGTCACGGCCTCGATCGGGGTGGCGACGGTGGCGCCGATGCAATGCGACGGCTGGCCCGACCAGGTCGCCCGCATGACGCTGGAACGTGCCGATCAGGCCCTGTTGGTCGCGAAGGGCTCCGGGCGCAACCGCGTCATATGCTCGCGTCCCGATCAAGCCGCTTGACGGGCACTTTCAAAGCCGGCCCCGAATGCCTAGATTGGCGACACCGGGCAGACGGTCCGGACCCAAGCAGGAGCATCGGCATGTCCCAATCCGAAAGCATCGCGTCCGACGCGCTGGACCGCCCGACGAAACCCGCCATGCTGCGGGGCGCCATGTGCCGCTGCCCCGCATGCGGCGAGGGAAAGCTGTACAAAAGCTATCTGAAAGTGAACGACCACTGCCCCGCCTGCAACGAGGCGCTGCACCACCAGCAGGCCGATGACGGCCCGGCCTATCTGACGATCCTGCTGGTCTCGCATCTGGGGGCGCCGCTGCTTCTGGCGATCTTCGTGGCCTATCGCCCCAGTGCGATGACCCTGCTTTTGTCCTTCAGCCTTGGCGCGATCGTCATGTCGCTGCTGCTGCTGCCGGTGATCAAGGGCGCGATGGTGGGCTTTCAGTGGGCGCGGCGGATGCACGGCTTTTCCGCATGACGGCCCCGCCCCCGATCCGGGACGCGGCCACCGTCATCATCCTGCGCCGCGGGTCTGACGGCAACCGCGTGCTGATGGGGATGCGCGGCGCCAAGGCGGTTTTCATGCCGTCAAAATTCGTCTTTCCGGGCGGGGCTGTCGATCCCGATGACACGCAGATCACGCTGGCCGCCGATCTGCGCACCGAATGCCAGCGCCGACTGCAGGATCCGCAGGGCAGCGTCGCGCCTGCGACCATCGCCGCCGCGGCCCTGCGCGAACTGGCCGAGGAGACCGGCCTGTTGATCGGTCAACCGGGACCTTGTGACATCGCGGGATATGCCGAAGCCGGGCTGATGCCCGATGCCTCGGCCCTGCGCTATCTGTTCCGGGCGATCACACCCGCCGGACGCCCGCGCCGGTTCGACGCGCATTTCTTCATCGCCGATGCGACCAGCCTCAGTGGCGACCCCGACGATTTCAGCCGCGCCTGCGATGAACTTTCCAATCTGCATTGGGTCGCGCTTTCCGAGGCACGCGACCTTGACCTGCCCTTCATCACCGAAGTGGTGCTGGCCGAACTGTCCCAGCTGATCGAGGGGCTGCCCCATGACAGCCCCCTGCCTTGCCCCGCGACGGTGCCCTTCTTCGACAACCGCACGACGACGCCGACCTTCAGACAGATCCCCTGATCAGCGGCCCGTGAACGCGGGGCGGCGCTTTTCCAGAAAGGCGGTCACGCCTTCGACGAAATCGGCGCTGCGGCCCGCCTCTCCCTGCAAGGTTGCCTCCAGCGCCAGTTGGGCGTCCAGATCGTTGCCCGACGATGCGGCCACTGCCCGCCGGATGGACAGATATGCCCCCGTCGGCCCATTGGCCAAGGCTTGCGCACGCGCCTTCACGACGTCGCTGAACTGGTCATCCGGAACGGACTGCCAGATCATGCCCCATTCCTGCGCCTGGTCGGCGGTCACCGGTTCCGCGAACAGCATCATGCCCATCGCGCGGGCGGAACCGACACTGCGCGGAATGATCCATGTGCCGCCTGCGTCGGGTATCAGGCCGATCCGCGTGAAGGCCTGGATGAAGCTGGCGCTTTGCGTCGCGATCACCACATCCGCCGCCAGCGCAAGATTGGCCCCCGCACCCGCCGCCGTTCCGTTCACCGCTGCGATCACCGGAACCGGACAATCGGTGATGGCCCGCAGCATCGGCTCGTATTCATCGCGCAGGGTCGCTTCCAGGTTTGCCGCGGCCGAACGGTCGGTCAGATCCTGACCCGAACAGAACCCACGGCCCGCCCCCGTCAGGACGACGCACCGGACCGCAGGGTCCAGAGTGCTCAGCGCCTGGGTGATGTCCTGGCGCATCTGTGTATTCAACGCATTCATCACCGCGGGCCTGTTCAGCGTCAGCCACGCGACGCCATCCCGGATATCGAATTCGATGGTCTGGAAACTCATGTGCCCCTCCTCCTGGTTGGGGCGATCATGCAGCATTGGGGCGGCAGGAAAAGCGCGACCCCGCGTCAATCGCCCCTGTCGGGTTCCATGATCCGGGCCAGCCTGCGCTGTTCGTCTTCGGACAGTTCGGGAACGTCGGGGCCGGCAATGTTGCGGGTCCGCAGGAAGCGCAGGCCCAGGAAAAGGCCCAGCAACGCCATGACAGGGCCTGCCAACCACAGGATCAGGTTGCCGCCGGTCGCGCGCGGCTCGAACAGGACGAATTCTCCGAAACGGTCGACGACATTGTCCATCACCTGATCGTCGGTATCGCCCGCGACCAAACGCTCACGGACGTAAAGACGCAGGTCACGGCTGATGGCCGCGTTCGAATCGTCGATATTCTCGCCTTGACAGACCGGGCAGCGCAGCTTTTGCGACAGTTCGCGCGCGCGGGCTTCCAGGGTTGGGTCGGAAAGGATCTCATCCGGCTGGACGGCCAGAACCGGTGTCGCCAAAGTCGCCAGCACGACCATCACCCTGATCGCGCCCTTCATTCCGCTGGCACCGGCTTGGCGACATGGCGCTTGGTGCTGCCGGCGGCCACGCGATAGCGCCGGTCCGTCAGGCTGATCAGCCCCCCCAAGGCCATCAGCAGCGCACCACCCCAGATCCAGTTGGCGAAAGGCTTGATATAGCTGCGGACAGCCCAACCGCCATCCGGTTGCTCATCGCCGATCACCACATAGAGGTCGCGCAGGAAGCCGTAATCGATGGCCGCTTCGGTCGTGGGCATGTTCTGAACGGGATAGACGCGCTTTTCAGGCTGCAGCACGGCCACTACACGTCCGTTGCGGCTGGCTTCGATCGTCGCCTGTTGCGCGTAGAAATTCGGGCCGTCATGACGTTCGACCGAGGTCAAGACCAACTGATAGC
Organism: Paracoccus sp. SM22M-07; assembly: GCF_001887735.1. Taxonomy (NCBI): domain Bacteria; kingdom Pseudomonadati; phylum Pseudomonadota; class Alphaproteobacteria; order Rhodobacterales; family Paracoccaceae; genus Paracoccus; species Paracoccus sp. SM22M-07. Next base: position 59,147 of record NZ_JPKW01000003.1, on the reverse strand, counting down.
TGCCGACATCGAAGGGTTCACCAATCTGGGCCACGCGGACATCTTCGACCTGCCAGGCCTGGATCAGGGCGACGGCGATGAAGGTCACGCCAAGGCCGGCATGGGCGATCGCCTTGCCCCAATCGGCGCGTGGCAGACGAAGCAGGCGCGACGGGCCCGACTTGCCGGTTCGCGACCACAACTCGGCTAGGGCCCCGAAGATCAGCCACGAGCCCAGACCTGCACCGATTACCGCCAAGGCGGAATGACCTGTCGATACCGCAAAGACCAGCATCATCACCGCTGCGCTGAGAATCAAAGCGGCGCGCAAGGGCCGCAGTGACCGACCAAGGGTCGCGCGCTTCCACGGGATGATCGACCCGATCGGCAGCACGATCGCCAGCACAATCATGAAGGGCGTGAACGCCTGGTCAAAGAATGGCGGCCCGACGGACAGCACCCGCCCCCAGACCATCTCCGCCACCAGCGGCCAGATGGTGCCGACGAAGACCACAAAGGCCGACACGGCCAGCAACACGTTGTTCAGGACCAAGGCGCCTTCGCGCGACACGGGCGCGAAAACCCCCTTGGCCATCATGGTCGTGGCGCGCGCCGCATACAGCGTCAGTGCGCCGCCCACGAAAAACGCAAGGATCGCCAGAATGAAGACACCCCGCTCGGGGTCGTTGGCAAAGCTGTGGACCGAGGTAATGACCCCCGAGCGCACGATGAACGTTCCGATCAGCGAAAACCCAAAGGCCATGATCGCCAGAAGGATGGTCCAGCTTTTCAACGCCTCGCGCTTTTCGACAACAATGGCGGAATGCACCAGCGCCGCGGCCAGCAGCCAAGGCATGAAGCTGGCATTCTCGACCGGGTCCCAGAACCAGAAGCCGCCCCAGCCAAGTTCGTAATAGGCCCACCAGGACCCCAGGGCGATCCCGATCGTCAAAAACACCCATGCCGCCAAGGTCCATGGGCGGACCCAACGCGCCCAAGCCGCATCGACCCGCCCTTCGATCAGGGCGGCGACGGCAAAGCTGAAGGCCATCGAAAGGCCGACATAGCCCAGGTAAAGAAATGGCGGGTGGAATGCCAGGCCCGGATCCTGCAGCAGCGGGTTCAGATCCTGCCCGTTGAAAGGCGGATTCCCCAAGCGCCAGAACGGGTTGGAGGTGAAGATGATGAAGGCGTAAAAGGCAGCACCGATGGCCGCTTGCACGCCCAAAACCCGCGCCCTCAGGCTGGGCGGCAGATTCCCCCCGAACAGCCCCGCCGCCGCGCCGAACAGCGCCAGGATCGTCACCCACAGCAGCATCGATCCTTCGTGGTTCCCCCAGACACCGCTGATCTTGTACAAAAGCGGCTTGGACGTATGCGAATTTTCATAAACCAGCAGGACCGAAAAATCCGACGTCACGAAGGCGATCGTCAGCGCGCCGAAACTGATCAGCATCAGGATCAGCTGCACCAACGCCGCGGGGCGGGCGCTGTCCATCCAGCCATGCCAGCCTTTCGCAGCCCCCACCATGGGCACCGTCATCTGGTAAAGCGAGACCATGAAGGCCAGGATCAGTGCGAAATGGCCAAGTTCTGCGATCATGAGGGGGCATCCTTTGTTGCCCGCAGCATAGGGGCGGGACGAAGAAGGGAAAAGTCCCCCCTTCGTCCCGCAAGGTCAGTTTTGCGTGTCGTCCCTGCGTCCTAATCGCGCAGCGAAGCCACCCAATCCCTCAGCGCCGCATTGTCGGCAAAATCCTCCGAAGGAACCGCGACCACTTGCTCGACCGAGGTGACGACCTTCTCGACGGGTTTGGGACGCCAGACGCGGTCACGAAAATGATGCGCCTCACGCGCGCCGAAATAGAACCCGACGATGGCCCCCAGCAGCCACCACAAGGGTTCCGGAACCAGTTGCAGGCCCTGCATCCGCAAGCCGAAACCGTCGGGATCGACCATCGAATAGATGAACAGCCCCAACGTCCCCAATGCCAGAAGCGGTCGAGGAACCCTGTTCAAGCCATTGACAAAACTGTCAAACCATCCCGTCGATGCCAAGGTGAATTCCTGGCCGTACTGGGTAATGGCCCGGGCATAGGCCTCTTCATCCAGCTCCATCCGTCGGGTGGCATTCTGGGTAAAGACCTCGGCCATGCCCGTCGCGGCACTGCCAAGCGCGGTGACGGTCGGCGCGACGCCGATCAGGCGATCGATCATGCCCATTTGACGGTCCTCGCGCGATGTTCAGCCTGGGACAGGTGATATTTGGGGGCGATGAACTCCTCGGCCCGGGTGATCCACCCGCCCTTGCCGCCATCCTTGCTACGGGCATATTTCCGGCTGGAGGGGCGCTGATCCGCCAGGTTGTAGTAATAATTGCGCCGTTCGATCCCATAGGCATCCGCCAGATGCAGCGGCGCGGCGGCCGCTGCCTTTTGTGCAGCGGCAATCGTATTCGGTCCCACCGCACCATCGGCAACAGTGGCAAACCCCATCCGCGTCACCAGTCGCTGCAGGATCTTGACCGCATTCGTGCCCGCGTTGACATACATATCGAAGACGCTGGCCTGCACGGGTTCGGGCAATTCGGCCAGGCGCGGCTTTCGGAAATAATGCTCGACAAAAATCTGTTGGGCCTGGGCGCGGGTCAGCGCACGCACGTCGCCCGCATCAATGCGGCCATCCTTGTTCAGATCCAGCCCCAGGGCCTTCATCGTCCCGATCGTGACACCGAAATTCGTCGCCCCGCCGGGATCGTCGGGGTCATTGACATAGCCCCCTTCCCGCATGACGATCTGTTGCGCAATCTGTTCGACGCTTTGCATGGCACCCCCGTATCCGGCAGCAGACCTGTGCTGCCCAGCTTGGGGAGGCTGCGCCTTGGCGGTTAACCTTGTCTTAACCTTGCGCGCGTTGCGCGATCAGCTGTCCGGCTCCTGATAGACGCCCGAAGCCTTCAGCGTGTCGACGACCTCTTTCGGCATATAGGTCTCATCGTGTTTGGCCAGCAGCTCGCGGGCCTCGAAACGGCCTTCGCGATACCAGCCCTTGGCGATGGTGCCCTGTCCTTCGCTGAACAGGTCGGGCTTGGGATCATTGCCGACATAGCTGACCGGGATCTCGGCCACGCCGTCGGTGATGACGAAATCGAACGCCACGCCTTCGCCCATCTTCATCGACCCTTCCTTGACCAGGCCGCCCAATTGAAAGAACTCCTCGGGTTCGGGTGCCGCTTCGCTCACCTGGGTGGGCGAACGATAGAGATTGATCCCGTCGCTGAAGCCATAGCCGATCAGCGCCACCGCAATCACCATCGCAACGGCTGCGGCTGCAACCACCTGGATGCGCCTTTGCTTCTTCAGCGACTTCATGCCTGCCATCGTTCTTGATCCCCCTTCAAGCCGCTTCGAACCGGATCGAGCGGCGCAGGAATTGCGTTGCCTTGCCGGAAACACGCACCGGATCGCCCGTGGTCAGGTATTTCGACACCTGCCCGGCCCCAATGAATTCAGGCCTGCGCTGCAGATAATCCGCGAGGCTTTCCGCCACCAGCCCTGCCTGGCTGTAAACCTTGACCTGGGGGCCAAGCGCGGCTTGGAAAGCCCCTTCCATCAGGGGATAATGCGTGCAGCCCAGAATGGCGGCCTCGGGCGACGGCATGCGGCGCAACAAGGCCTCGACATGGCTGTGAACCAGCGCTTCGGCCAAAATTTCGTCACCCATTTCAATGGCATCGACCACACCGCCGCAAGGCTGCGCCTCGACATCGACCCCGACCGCGCGAAATGCCAATTCGCGCTGGAACGCCCGGCTGGCCACGGTTGCGGGCGTTGCGAACAACGCCACGTTATTGACGGCCACACGACGGGGCGGCGAATTGTCGCCCCAGCCACGTTCCGTCAGGGCTTCGATCATCGGGACGAACACACCCAGCACCCGCTTGTCCTTGGGCAGCCATGTTTCCTGCATCCGTCGCAGGGCGGCGGCGCTCGCCGTGTTGCAGGCCAGAATAACCAGATCGCACCCTTCGTCCCACAGCCGTTCGACCCCGGCGCAGGTCAGGTCAAAGATGTCGTCCGAGGTCCGCACCCCATAGGGCGCATGCGCATTGTCACCCAGATAGACCAGCGGCAGATCCGGCAGACGCGCCGCAATCGCCTGATGGACCGTCAGCCCGCCAAGCCCTGAATCGAAAACCCCGACCGCCATTGCCCGCTCCCTCGTATCGCGTGTCGCCCTTCATAGGGCGACACGTCGCTTTTGCAAACGGTCCCGTTCACTCGGCCGCTTCACGGATCGGTGCATGCCCGTCGCGGAATTGCCGAAACAGTTCGGCACGTCGGGCGGCTGCCAGATCGGCGGCCTTGTCCTTGACCGGACCGTAACCCCGCACCGACATCGGCAGCTGCGCCAGTTCGACGGCGATCGGCATGGTGGCATCCGTCACGGCAGCAAAGATTTCGGTCATGTCACGCTCATATTCGCGGATCATCGCGCGTTCCCGCCGCCGTTCCGCGGAATATCCGAACGGGTCCAGCGGCGTGCCGCGCAAGCCCTTCATCGCGGCCAACACCTTGAACGCCTTCAGCACCCAGGGCCCGAACTCGCGCTTCTTTGGGCGGCCGTTCGCATCCTTTCCGGTCAACATCGGCGGCGCCAGATGCAGCGACAGCCTGACGTCGCCATCCCATTTCTGCGCCACCTGTTCAGCGGTCGTCAGGTGAAGACGCGCGACCTCGTATTCATCCTTATAGGCCAACAGCTTGTAGTAGCTTTCCGCGACGATTTCGCGCATCGGCGCGGGCGCTGCCTGAACCAGCTTGGCAAACCGCTTGGCCAGCCGCTTCCCTTGGTACCCGACCAGCCGCTCTGCGCGCAGGGCCACGGGATCGGTCGGCAAGGCCGTGACCGTCGCTGGTTTGCGGGTCTGATTGGGGAAGGCCATGGCCCAACGCCCAATCTGGAAAGCACGCTGGTTTTCATCAACCTTCGCGCCGTTCAGCCGGATCGCCTGCATGATCGTGTCCAGCTGCAGCGGGATCAGGCCGAGCTGCCAGCACGCCCCCAGCACCAGCATGTTGGAATAGATCGAGTCCCCCAGCATCCGCAGCGCCAGATCATTGGCATCAAAAAAGGCGACCCGATCCTGCAGACGCGCCTGCAGCGACACTTTCAACCGGTCCGAAGGCACCTGGAAGTCCCGGAAACGGGTGAAATCGCCGGTGATGATCTCGTGGTCGTTGACCACGGCGCCGGTGCGCCCCTGGGTCATCAGCCCGATGGTCTTGGCGCCGGCGGTCACGACCAGATCGCCGCCGATGACACAGTCAGCCTCTCCCACGGCGACACGGATGGCGCTGATATCGCCCGGCTTTTCGGCCAGGCGCAGGTGGATATGAACCGCGCCGCCCTTCTGGGCCAGACCGGCCATCTCCATCATCCCGGCGCCCTTGCCGTCCATATGCGCGGCCTGCGCCAGAACGGCGCCCACGGTCACGACGCCGGTGCCCCCAACGCCGGTGATGACGATGTTATGGGTGCCATCAATCGCCGGCAGGTCGGGTGTCGGCAGGTCCGGCAGCTCGAACGCCTCTGCCTTGGGCTTGCGCAGCGTTCCGCCACTGACGGAAACAAAACTGGGGCAGAAGCCCTGCACGCAGCTGTAATCCTTGTTGCAGCTGGACTGGTCGATCTGCCGCTTACGCCCCAGTTCGGTTTCCAAGGGCACGATCGACACGCAATTCGACTGGACCGAACAATCGCCGCATCCCTCGCAGACCTCGGGGTTGATCCAGACACGGCGATCCGGGTCGGGGAACTGACCTTTCTTGCGGCGGCGGCGCTTTTCCGCGGCGCAGGTCTGGATATAGAGGATCGCGCTGACCCCCTTGCTGCCTTCGATCTCGCGCTGGACCTGCGGCATCTGGGCACGCTCCTCAAAGCGCAGGGCCTTGGGGAACTGGTCGCGGTCGACATCCTCCTTCTCGTCATAGACGACGACCACCGGATCGACGCCCATGGCGACCAGCTCGCGCGCGATCTGGGGCGCGGTCAGCCCGCCTTCGTTCGGCTGCCCACCTGTCATCGCGACAGCGTCGTTATACAGGATCTTGTAGGTGATGTTCGTGCCCGCAGCCAGCGCCGCGCGAATGGCTAGGATCCCGGAATGATTATAGGTTCCGTCGCCAAGGTTTTGAAAAACATGACCTCTGGTGCTGAATGGCGCTTCGCCGATCCAGTTCGCACCTTCACCACCCATATGGGTGAAACCCTCGGTGTCGCGGCCCATCCACTGAACCATGTAGTGACATCCGATCCCCGCATAGGCGCGGCTTCCCTCGGGCACCTTGGTCGAGCTGTTATGCGGGCAACCCGAACAGAACCAAGGCGTGCGCGTGGCGATCTCTGGCGCATTGTCGTTTCGGCGCACCTCGGTCAGACGGGCCAGACCGGCGCGGACGCGTTCGGTGCCGCGCCCTTCCTCGATCAGGATGCCCCCGATCTTCTGGGCGATCATCACCGGGTCCAGCGCATAGCGGGTAGGGAACAACTCCTCACGGGTACGGTCGTGCTTCCACCCGTGGACGCGGCGACCGTGGCGGTTGTCGAAGATGGCTTCCTTCAGCTGCACTTCGATCAGCTTGCGCTTCTCCTCGACGCAGACGACCAGCTCCAGGTCTTCGGACCATTCCTGGATGGACTTCATATCCATTGGCCAGGTCTGACCGACCTTGTAGGTGGTCAGGCCCAACCGCTCCGCCTCGGCCTCATCGATGCCCAACAGGGACAGCGCATGCACCAGGTCCAGCCAGTTCTTCCCCGCGGCCACGAAGCCGATCTTGGCGCCGGGCTTGCCCCAAACCTTGCGATCGATGCGGTTGGCGCGCGAAAACGCCTCGGCGGCCCAACGCTTGTGGTCGATCATCCGCGCTTCCTGCGCGACCGGCGTGTCGCCAAGCCTTATGTTCAACCCACCCTCGGGCATGGCAAAATCGGGCGTGACGAAGCTCAGGCGGTGCGGGTCGCCGTCAACCACTGCCGTCGCCTCGACCGTGTCCTTCATCGTCTTCAGGCCCGTCCAGACGCCTGCAAAGCGCGACAGCGCAAAGCCATAGAGACCGTAGTCCATGATCTCCTGCACGCCCGCGGGCGACAGGACGGGGATATAGGCGTCGATCATCGCCCAATCCGACTGGTGCAGCACCGTCGAGCTTTCGCCCGTATGGTCATCCCCCATCGCCATGACGACACCGCCATGTCTGGACGATCCGGCCATGTTGGCGTGCTTCATCACATCGCCCGTGCGATCGACGCCCGGTCCCTTGCCATACCACAGGGCAAAGACACCATCATGGCGCCCCTCGCCGCGCAGTTCGGCCTGCTGGCTGCCCCAGATTGCCGTTGCGGCAAGGTCCTCGTTCAACCCCGGCTGGAACAGGACATTCGCCTCGGCCAGACGCTTGGCCTCGCGCGTCATCTGAAGGTCAACCGCCCCCAACGGCGACCCCCGATATCCCGTCACCAACCCGGCCGTGTCCAACCCGGCCAGTTTGTCGCGTGCCGATTGCATCAGCATCAGGCGCACCAATGCCTGCGTTCCGTTCAGCAATACATGACGTTTTGATAAATCAAGGCGGTCCGCTAGCGAAAATTCCTGCTTGCTCATCCTGCCTATCCTCCAATGCCTGATGACCTTTATGCCAGTATAGGTCAGAATTGCTGACCGACGAAGACAAAAAACTGTCCGTGAGCTTATCTTGCGAGAAAACCGTCCGCGGGTTAGGTCTGCAATAAGCGCATGGCTGATATGGCAGGATTGTAATAACGATGGACTGGGACAAGCTCAGAATCTTTCACGCGGTCGCGGATGCGGGCAGCCTGACCCATGCGGGAGACGTGCTTCACCTGTCCCAATCCGCCGTCAGCCGCCAGATCCGCGCGCTCGAGGAAGGGCTGGGCACGACCCTGTTTCATCGCCACGCCCGCGGGCTGATTCTGACCGAACAGGGCGAACTGCTGTTCGAGGCGACCTCGTCGATGGCGCGCAAGCTGGACAGCGCCTCGGCGCGCATCCGCGACAGCGAGGAGAATGTCTTCGGCGAATTGAAGGTCACGACCGCCGTGGGCTTCGGCACGCTGTGGCTGGCCCCGCGCCTGGTCAAGCTCTATGAAAAATATCCCGACCTGCGCATCGACCTGATGCTGGAGGAGCGGGTTCTGGACCTGCCCATGCGCGAGGCCGACGTCGCCATCCGCATGAAGGAACCCAGCCAGTCCGACCTGATCCGTCGCCGGCTTCTGAACATCCGCATGCGTCTCTATGCCAGCCCCGGTTATCTTGAGGCCCGCGGCATGCCTCAGTCGCTGTCCGACCTGACCGATCACCGCCTGATCTGTCAAAAGCCGGATGTGCCGCAAGTGACCGCCGGTGCGCGGCTGGTTCAGGACCTGATGGCGCAGAATGTCGGATCGACGCTGACGGTGAACAACTATTTCGGCGTCCTGCAAGCGGTGTTGGCCAATCTGGGCATCGGTGTGCTGCCCGACTACCTGACCGCCAGCCACCCCGATCTTGTCCGGGTCTTCCCCGATCACGAATCGGGCGAGGTTCCCGTTTTCCTTGCCTATCCCGAAGAACTGCGTCAGACCCGCCGCGTCGCCGTCTTCCGCGATTTCGTGCTGGAAGAGATCCAGGCCTATCGACGGCATCAGAGCCAGGCCGGCGTCGAATAACGCCATTCGCCCACCAATCAGGCACCTTCGTTCCGCAGGGTGCTGAAATCTTCGGCATTTCAACCTGAAAGTGCAGCCATTACACCACTGCATGGCCGCTATGCTGCAATTGCAGCATCAAAAAGCTTGCGGAGTTCACATCATGCACATAAATCAGGCTCAGAAGGCGATGTTCAGCGTAATCGCTAATCACCTTCTACCTCCCTGTTGGACTTAGGCCGGGCCTTGTGCCCGGCTTTTTTTTGTCCCGACGATGGCACGGCCACCCTTCCCATGACCGCGACTAGGGCCTAAAAGGCCCGTGATTTCATGCGCAGGAAGGGCCCAACCATGCAGGAACCGTCGATCACCCCGGAACTGATCGCCGCGCACGGGCTCAAGCCCGAAGAATATGACAGCATCCTGCAGATCATCGGCCGCGAACCGAGCTTTACGGAACTGGGCATCTTCAGCGCCATGTGGAACGAGCATTGTTCCTATAAATCCTCCAAAAAATGGCTGCGTACGCTGCCCGTCGACGGCCCTCAGGTCATCTGCGGACCCGGAGAGAACGCGGGCGTGGTCGATATCGGCGACGGCCAGGCGGTGGTATTCAAGATGGAGAGCCACAACCACCCCAGCTATATCGAACCCCATCAGGGCGCCGCGACCGGCGTGGGCGGCATCCTGCGCGATGTCTTCACCATGGGCGCCCGTCCCATCGCCGCGATGGACGCACTGTCCTTCGGCCGCCCCGAACACCCCAAGACCCCGCATCTGGTCAAGGGCGTGGTCGAGGGGATCGGCGCCTATGGCAATGCCTTCGGCGTCCCGAACGTGGGCGGCGAGGTCCGCTTCCATTCCAGCTATGACGGCAATTGCCTGGTCAACGCCTTCGCGGCGGGCCTGGCCGATGCCGACAAGATCTTCTATTCGGCCGCGTCCGGCGTCGGTATGCCCGTCGTCTATCTGGGTGCCAAAACCGGTCGCGACGGCGTCGGTGGTGCGACCATGGCCAGCGCGGAATTCGACGACACAATCGAAGACAAGCGTCCCACCGTGCAGGTCGGCGACCCCTTCACCGAAAAATGCCTGCTGGAGGCCTGCCTTGAGCTGATGGCATCGGGGTCGGTCATCTCGATCCAGGACATGGGGGCCGCGGGCCTGACCTGTTCGGCCGTCGAAATGGGCGACAAGGGCGGGCTGGGCATCAAGCTGGTGCTGGACGACGTCCCGCAGCGCGAAACCAACATGACCGCCTATGAGATGATGCTGTCGGAATCCCAGGAACGGATGCTGATGGTGCTGAAGCCCGAAAAGGAAGCCGAGGCCCGCGCCATCTTCCAGAAATGGGACCTGGACTTCGCCATTGTCGGTGAAACCATCCCCGAGGATCGCTTCCTGATCGTCCACCGCGACACCGTCATGGCCGATATCCCCCTGTCCAAGCTGGCCTCCAGCGCGCCGGAATACGACCGTCCCTGGGTCGAGACGCCCCCTGCAGGCGACATGCCCGCCCTGCCCGCGATCACCCCGATCGAAGGCCTGAAGGCGCTGATCTGCAGCCCGAACCACGCGCACAAGGCTTGGGTCTGGCAGCAATACGATACGCAAGTCGGCGCAGACACCATCCGCCGTCCCGGCATGGGCGCAGGCGTCGTGCGGGTTCACGGCACCCGCAAGGCGCTGGCCTTCACCAGCGACGTCACCCCGCGCTACGTCAAGGCGAACCCCTTTGAGGGCGGCAAACAGGCCGTGGCCGAGGCCTATCGCAACCTGACCGCCGTGGGCGCGCTGCCCTTGGCCACCACGGACAACCTGAACTTCGGCAATCCGGAAAAGCCCCAGATCATGGGGCAGCTGGTGGGTGCCATCAAGGGTATCGGCGAAGCCTGCCGCGCGCTGGACTTCCCCATCGTTTCGGGCAACGTGTCGCTCTACAATGAAACCGACGGCAGCGGCATCATGCCGACCCCGACCATCGGGGGCGTGGGCCTGATCGCGGATCTGGACGACCTGATCGCAGGCCTCCCCGACAAGGGCGACGTGGCGCTGGTCATCGGCACGACGACAGGCCACTTGGGCCAATCCGCCCTGGCCGCCGAAGCCTTCGGCATCGAGGCCGGCGATGCCCCCCATGTCGATCTGGCGGCCGAACGTCTGCATGGCGAATTCCTGCGCGCCAATCGCGGGCTGTTCAGCTCGGCCACGGACCTGTCCGACGGCGGCCTGGCCCTGGCGGCCTTCGAGATGGCCGAGGCTGCCGGCTTGGGCGTCACGCTGGACAGCGCCGACATCGCCCAGCTGTTCGGCGAAGATCAGGCCCGCTACCTGGTGGCCTGCACGGCCGATGCCGCCGAACAGTTGACGGATGCCGCGCGGAAAGCTGGCGTTCCCGTCGCGGTCATCGGCCGCTTTGGCGGTGACAAGATCACCATGGGTGACGACAGTGCCGATCTGGCCGATCTGTCCGGTCTCTATCGCAGCGCCTTCGCCAAGGCGATCAAGGGCGACATGCCCGACCACGCATGACCGTCACGGCCCCCGCGGGTTACGCCGCCATCGTCACTGCGGCCGGTCGCGGCACCCGTGCCGGGCCGGGCGACCCCAAGCAATGGCGCGAAATCGCAGGGCGTCCGGTTCTGGACCGAGCGCTCGCGGCTTTCGCAGGCTTTCCACGCGTGGTGCTGGTGGTCCATCCTGATGACATGGGCGCGGCCATCGCACGCTATGCCGGTCCGGTCACCATCGTCACCGGAGGCGACAGCCGATCCGACAGCGTCCGCGCGGGCCTTGAAGCTCTGGAGGGACAGGCCAGCCACGTCCTGATCCACGATGGCGCTAGGCCGCTTGTGGACGATGACGTCATTTCCAGCGTCATCGACGCCCTGCAGGCGGGATCAGTCGCGGCGGCACCGGCGCTGCCCGTGTCCGATGCGCTGTGGCGCGCGAATGGCAAGCGGGTTGCGGGGGCTGCGCCGCGCGACGACCTCTATCGCGCCCAGACCCCGCAGGGGTTCCGGCTGGACGCCATTCTTGCGGCGCATCGCGCCCATCCCGAAGGGGCCGCCGACGACGTCGAACTGGCACAGCGTGCCGGGCATCCGGTGGACATCACGCCCGGATCGGAAGACAATCTGAAAATCACCTGGCCCGCCGATTTCGCGCGGGCCGAACGCATCCTTGGGGGCCGCATGGATATTCGCCTTGGCAATGGCTATGACGTTCACGCCTTCGGACCGGGCGACCATGTCTGGCTGTGCGGTGTGCAGATCCCGCATGACGCGGGGCTGGTCGGCCATTCCGACGCCGATGTGGGGATGCACGCGTTGACCGATGCCATCTATGGCGCCTTGGCCATGGGCGATATCGGCCGGCATTTCCCGCCCTCGGACCCGCAATGGAAGGGGGCCGACAGCCGCATATTCCTCGAACATGCGGCCAATCTGGCGCGTGAACAGGGGTTCCGCTTCGGCAATGCCGACGTGACCCTGATCTGCGAGGCGCCCAAGATCGGCCCCCACGCTGGCGCCATGCAGGACCGCCTGGCTGCCATCATGGGGCTTGAGGGCGGACGCATCAGCGTCAAGGCCACCACCTCGGAACGGCTTGGCTTTACCGGCCGTCGCGAGGGGATCGCATCGATCGCCACCGTCACCCTGATCAAGGATTAGACCATGGAACGCCTGCTTTGCATCTGGTTCGGCGCGGGCCTGCTGCGCCCGGCACCCGGCACCTGGGGATCGGCCGTCGCGGTGGCGCTTGGGCTGCTGTTGCACCGGATCGGGCATTTTCCGCTGCTGGCGGCGGCGACCGTCGCCGTGACGGCCACCGGCTTCTGGGCCATCGGTCGCCACACGCGGGGCATGACCGACCCCGACCGCAGCGAGATCGTCATCGACGAGGTCGCGGGCCAATGGATCGCCCTGCTGTTTCCCTCCTTCGGTTTCTGGATGATGGGCCTGCCGGCGGAAAACTTCCCCTATCCGGGCTGGGTCGCCGCGTTCCTGTTCTTCCGGATCTTCGACATCTGGAAGCCGGGCATCATCGGTCGCGCCGATCGCCGCCATGACGCCAAGGGGGTGATGATGGATGACCTGTGGGCCGGGCTTTTCGCAGGCATTGCCACAATGATCGCCGCCGCAGCCTTCCACATTCCGATGATGCTGTGATGCAGGCCGCCGATGTTTTGCAGGCCGCGCGCGACCGCGGCGTCATGATCGCCACCGCGGAAAGCTGCACGGGTGGCCTGATCGCGGGCGCCCTGACCGAGGTGCCGGGATCGTCGGACGCGTTCGACCGCGGCTTCGTCACCTATTCGAACGGCGCCAAGCAGCAGATGCTGGGCGTGACGTCGGATACGCTGTCCGAATTCGGCGCTGTCAGCGAAGAGGTCGCAGCCCAGATGGCCGCAGGCGCGCTGCGGAATTCCGATGCGGGCATCGCCGTGTCGGTCACCGGCATCGCGGGTCCCGGCGGGTCGGAGCACAAGCCCGAAGGCCGCGTCTGCTTCGGCATCGCCCAGGCCTATGGCACGCGCACCGAAACGGTCGAATTCGGGGCGATCGGCCGCCACCGCGTTCGTGCCGCGACCGTCGAACACGCCCTGCAGCTGTTGCTGGACGCCTTGCGCGGCTGATCAGCCCGCCAGGATCTCGGACATCGCCCTGATCTGATCGTCGGGCGTATCCCAGGCACAGACCAGACGGATGGAGACCAGATCCGGACCTTCAACCGACGGGTCCGGCCAGGGATAGTAATATGCCCCCGCCGCCTGCGCGCGGCGATGGGCCTCGACCGGAATTGCGGCAAAGACGCCGTTCGACTGAACCGGCTGCAACAGCCGTCCGCCACCGGCCTGCACCGCCTGTCCCAACAAAGCGGCCTTGGCATTCGCCTGCCCCGCCAGGTCGCGCCATAGCCCATCGGTCGCCAGCGCCAGCATCTGCGCCGCCAGGAAACGGTTCTTGGAAAACACGTGCCCGGCCTGCTTGCGCCGATAATCAAAGCCGGCCGCGCGGTCAGGGTCGAAGAAAACCACCGCCTCGGCCCCCATGGCACCGTTCTTGGTGCCGCCGAAACACAGCGCATCGACGCCCGCGCGCCAGGTCAGATCGGCGGGCGAACAGCCAAGATGCGCCGCGGCGTTGGAAAACCGCGCGCCATCCATGTGCAGCGGCAGCCCTGCCCCATGCGCCACATGCGCCAGCGCGGCCACCTGATCGGGCGTATAGACCGTGCCCCATTCGGTCGCGTTGGTGATCGAGACCATGGCGTTCATCCCGCCGTTCAGACCTTCCTCGGCCCCTTCGGCGATGGCGCGCGACAGAACATCGGGGGTCAGCTTTCCACCCTGACCGGGCAGCGTGACCAGTTTGGCCCCATGCGAAAAGAACTCGGGCGCGCCGCATTCGCTGGTCTGGATATGGGCGTCGTCGTGGCAATAGATCCGGCCATAGGGGGGCGACAGCTGCGCGCAGACCAGCGCATTCGCCGCCGTTCCGGTCGCCACGAAGCGGACCTCGGCATCAGGCGCTTCCAGCAGCTCGCGGATGGCGGCGCGGGCCTGATCGGTGACGTGATCGGCGCCATAGCTTTTCGCCGCACCCGAATTGGCGCGCACCAATGCCTCGATCACCGCCGGATGGGCGGCATGCACGTTGTCGGATGCGAAATTCATGACAGGTCCTCGATGATGTGATCTTCCCAGTCATCCTCGTCGACCGAAAGCTCGTTGACGGTCCAGCCGCGCACGCTGGCCCCGGCCTGATGCACCGTCTCGCGGTCGCCCGAAATCAGGTAATGCCAGTCGTAGAGGGGCTTCCCTTCATGGCGCAGGCGATAGGCGCATGTGGCGGGCAGCCACCAGGCGATCTCCTTGATCTTCTTGGGGGTCAGCACCACGCAATCGGGCACATAATCATGGCGATTGACATAGCTGCTGCATTGGCAGGCCTGCCCGTCCAGCAGCTTGCAGGCGACGCGGGTGAAGGCCAGTTCGTTCGTATCCTCGAACTCGATCTTGTTCAGGCAGCATTTGCCACAGCCGTCACACAGCGCCTCCCATTCGACCGGAGTCAGCTTGGGAAGGGGCAGTTCCCAGAAACGATCGCGCATCAGCGGCCCGCCAAAATGGCTCGGGCGTCGCTGGCGTCCTGAGCGATCTGGTCGATCAGCGCCTGGATACCGTCGAACCTGGCCTCGTCGCGCAGGAAATCGACCAGCGCCACGGACAGGTGCTGACCATAGAGATCGCCGTCGAAATCGAAGAGATGCACCTCAAGGTTCGGTTCGTTGCGCCCGAACATCGGACGCACCCCAAGCGATGCAACCCCCTGGCAGGACATGCGATCAGGCCCCGTCAGCACGTCGACCAGCACGGCATAGACCCCAAGCCGGGGCAGATGCAGGTCATCCATCCGCAGGTTGGCGGTCGGCCAGCCAAATTCGCGACCACGCTTCTCGCCATGAACGACCTCGCCTTCGATGCGGTGCCAATGGCCCAGCATCCGCTCGGCGTCATGCGTGCGGCCTTCGGTCAACGCTTGGCGGATCGCGGTCGAGCTGTAGCGCGCATCGCCCGACCCGATCAGCGGCACAACCGTGACGCCGAAACCCAGTTCCCGCCCCAGCTCCTCAAGGGTCTGCGCCGTCCCCTGCCGATCCTTGCCAAAGCAGAAATCCGCGCCGATCGTGACATGCGACACGCCCAATCCCTGCGCCAGGACCTGCCGGGCAAAGCCTTCGGGCGTCAGCCCGGCCAGCACCGTGTCGAAGGGCAGTTCATACAGATGATCGACGCCGAGCCGCGCCAGGCGATTGGCGCGCGCCTCGGGGTTCATCAGGCGGAAGGGCGGCGCGTCGGGGACGAAATACTGCCGGGGATGCGGTTCGAAGGTGACAACCCCCAAAGGCGCGTCGCCAGCTGCGCGGGCGGCGTCGATGACGGCCCGGTGGCCTTTGTGAACGCCGTCGAAATTGCCCATGGCAACGCTTGCCCCGCGGGCATCAGACGGCTGTCCTGTCCAGTCTCGATGGATCTGCAATGCGCCCCCAATGGAACGCCCCTGCGTCCCGTCAGTCGAACTTGCGGCTTGGGGCCAGCACGACCGCCTCGCCTTTCAGCACGACCCTATCGCCCACGAGGCAGCGGGTTGCAAGCGTGACACGCCTTTTTGAGTGATCGATCGTCTCGACCGTCACTTCGGCGCGCACCACGTCGCCGGGACGCACCGGCGCCAGGAACTTCAGCGTCTGTCCCAGATAGACCGTGCCATGACCGGGCAGCTGTTCCCCGATGACCGCCGAAATCAGCCCCGCCGTCAGCATCCCATGCGCGATGCGCCCTTCAAAGATCGTGTCCTGCGCATAGTCGTCGTCCAGATGGACGGGGTTGTGGTCGGTCGAAACGGTGGCAAACATCTGGATGTCCTCATCGGTGATCTGCTTTTGCAGATGGCGGGACATCCCCACCTCCAGATCCTCGATGACGATCGTGCCCTTGGGGAAATTGTCCAGCATGTCGTGATCCATTCGCCTGATGCCGTTTCATCCGTCTGATGCTGCATAGCAGAATAAAATCCGCATCGCAACAATGTGTCGAATGATCCGACATCAATGCAATTATCTTCCGCGCTGATCCCATAAAAAAGCCCGCCGGGTGGCGGGCTTTCCAAGGCGATGGTATGATGGATCAGCGCAGACGGCCGATGGCATAGGCCGGCGTCCGTTCCCGCGCCGCCAGCCAGTCATCCAGCTGGTCGGCTTGCGGATTTTCGACATCGCTGCCAAAGGCATCTGCGGCCAGCCCGCCCGTCACGAAGATCGCGTCGATCCCCTGCTGCATCGCACCCAGGATGTCCGTATCGATCCCGTCGCCCACCGCAAGGCAGCGTGCCTCGGAGCCAAGATCCATCAACCGACGCGCCCGGTCATAGATCGGGGCGTGCGGCTTGCCGTAATACAGCGCCTTGCCGCCCATGCTCTCATAGAACTCGGCCAAGGCCCCGGCGCAATAGATCCGGGTTTCACCCATATCCACCACCAGATCGGGATTGGCGCACAGCATCGGCAGCCCGCGATCCAGCGCTTGCTGAAAGCGGTCGCGATAATCCTCGGGGGTTTCGTTCAGCTCGTCAAAGGGACCCGAGGCGACGATGCCTTCGGCTTCCGACAACCCCACCCTTGAAACAGCTGGGCTGTCGGCATGACCCTTGGGGATATCGGTAAAGAAACCGAAATCCTTCTCGGTCCCGATATGCCACAGCTTGCGGCCCACGGCGCCCTCGAACATCGCATCCTGCGCCGCGTCGCCGGAACTGACGACAAGGTCCCAGGCATCGCGCGGCACGCCCATGCGGTCCAGCTGGGCGACCACATATTGGTTCGGCCGCGGGGCGTTGGTCATCAGGCAGACCTTGCCACCCTGGGCGCGGAACGCCTGCAGCGCGCTGACGGCGGCCTGATAGGGCTGCTTGCCATTGTGCAGGCATCCCCACAGATCGCAGAACAATGCGTCATAGCTGGCCGAGATCTCGGCCAGCGACTGGATGATGCGGGTCATCAGACGGCCAGGACCGGGATGATCTGCTTCTTGCGGCTCATGACGCCGGGCAGAACCACGCTATCGCCGGTGACGGTGACGGCAAAGCTGCGCTCGGCCACCTGTTTGACGAACTCGTTCGGGACCAGCAGCGTCGCTTCCTCGCGCAGGATGTCAACGATGAACAGCAGGATCTCGTCGGCACCGTCAGCGGCGGCCACGGCGGGCATGGCGGCCATCAGCGCGGCCTTGCGGTCCAGAAGGACCTGCGGAGCCGTCGTTTCCAGAACCGAAACACGCAGCTGCTTGCCGCCCAGTTCATATTCCTTGCTGTCCATGCGCAGCAGCGCGTCGTCGCCAAAGGCGCTGACGTCGGATTTGGCTGCAAACATCTCGTTCGCGAATTCGTGGATGTTCACGCCCAGGTCGGCGGCCAGCTTTTCGGCGACGGCGCGGTCATGGGCGGTGGTGGTCGGGCTGCGGAATTCCAGCGTGTCAGACAGAATGCAGGTCAGCATCGCGCCTTTGACGCCTTCGGGCGCGCGGGCCATGTCGTCACCGATCAGGTCGTGCATGATGGTCGCGGTGCAGGCCAGCGGACGGATGGTGATGTTGATGGGCGCACGGGTCTTGATGCCGCCGGCCAGCAGGTGGTGGTCGATGATCTCGATCACGTCAGCCTCGGCCAGCGAGGCAGGCAGCTCGGCGGGGTTGTTGGTGTCGACGATCACACATTGGTCGCCCGCTGCCACATCCGCGATGATCTCGGGCTTGTCCAGGTTCCAGCGGTTCAGCATCCAGGCCGCTTCGGTATTGGGTTCGCCCTGCAGGACCGCCACGGCGGGGGTCTTGCGGACCTCGTTCAGGTACCATGCCCAGATGATGGGCGAGCCGGTGGAATCCGTGTCGGGGGAAGTGTGGCCGAATACCTTGATCATCATACGCCTCGATCGTTCTTCAGGGTGAGTTTCTGGCCGGGGTTATAGGCGGGACGCAAAGCGTTGTCCACGTTTGGAACATCGCCCTGCCATCAGAAAAGGGCGCCCCGAAGGACGCCCTTTTCCGTTCTGAGGTTCTGACGATCAGGCGGCGGCGCGCGAGGTCAGGACATCTTCGACGCGCTTCTGGGCGCCACCTTCGTCGATGCCGACGACGGCTGCGACTTCGCGGGTCAGCCGGTCCAGGGCCGCTTCGTACAGCTGGCGCTCGGAATAGGACTGTTCGCGCTGATCGTCGCTGCGGTGCAGGTCGCGCACCACTTCGGCGATGGCCATCAGGTCGCCCGAGTTGATCTTCTGTTCATATTCCTGCGCACGACGCGACCACATCGCCCGCTTGACGCGGGCCTTGCCCTTCAGCGTCTCCAGCGCGCGATCGATCAGGTCGGGCGTGGACAGGCTGCGCATGCCGATTTCGCTGGCACGGGCCGTCGGGACGCGCAGGGTCATCTTGTCCTTGTCGAACGAAATGACGAACATCTCAAGCTTGAGCCCTGCGACCTCCTGTTCGTCGATGGACACGATCCGGCCGACACCATGGGCAGGATAGACGACGAAGTCATCGGGGCGGAACTCGTTCTTCTTGGATTTCGACATCTGGCTTCCTTATGATAGTGCCCTAGGGACGGACACAAAGGCCCGCAGGGGGCTGTCGCCACCTTGGGCCCGTTCGGTTTGGTCTATGGCTCTGCCCCGGCAGAAGGCGCAGAGAACGGCAGCATCGGGCATCAACCCGAAAGTGCCCCTGACTGTCGCCAGAAGCACGTCTGCTGCATATATAACATAAAAATGACGCCAAAAAAAGCGTCGGCATGCAAATTGGAAACGGTGACCGGAAAATGCGTTCTCCAGTCACCCCAATGGCTTGCCGTTCAGCGCCGGCGGGGTTGCCCCCTGCCCGCGCGAATCACCTCAGTCGCCCGCACCCGGCGCTTCCGAGAAATACTTCTCCAACTTGCCGTCCTGGCCATCCATTTCGGTGGCGGTCGGCAGCGGGTCCTTCTTCTGCGTGATCACGGGCCACTGCTCGGAATACTTGCGGTTGAACTCGACCCATTTCTCCATGTCCGGCTCGGTATCGGCACGGATCGCGTCGGCGGGGCATTCGGGTTCGCAGACGCCGCAGTCGATGCATTCGTCGGGATGAATGACCAGCGTGTTCTCGCCCTCATAGAAGCAATCCACGGGGCAGACTTCGACGCAGTCGGTATATTTGCACATGATGCAGTTGTCGGTCACGACATAGGTCATCTGGGCACTCTTGTCTTGAGGTTCGCGACGTCACTAGACCCATCCGGCGGATCATTCAACCCGTCGTCATCGTCCAGATACATCAGGCTTGCTTCCGAGGCGGGGCCGCGACGGTCGGCGAAATCGACGACCGTCACGTTGCGGATCTGCTGATAGGCCGAGATGCGCAGCTTGTCACCGATGCGCACAGTCTTTCCGGGCTTGCGGCAGGGCTGGCCGTTCACCCGGACGCCGCCCCCTTCGATGCGGTCGGCAGCCAGGCCGCGGGTCTTGAAGAACCGCGCGTAGAACAGCCATTTGTCCAGCCGCAATCCCGCAGCCGCGTCGGTCACGTCAGGATTTGTCCTTCAACGCCGCCAGGATCGCGAAGGGGCTGTCCGGGTCGGCCTTCTTTTCGGGACGCGAGGAGAAGGATTTGGGACCGGCATTCGCAGGCTTGCCACCCTTCTTGGGACCGCCGGGCTTGCCCTGACGGTCGCGGCGTTCCCCCTGAGGCGCAGCGTTCTTGCCGGCCTCGCGGCGCGGACCGCGGTTGCCCTGCGGACGCTCGGCACGATCACCTTGCGGGCGATCGCCTTGCGGACGGCGGTTGCCGCGCGGCTTGGGGGCCCATTTGAAGGTGTAGAACACCTCGGTCTCGGGCGGGGTGATCTCCTCGGCGGGGGTCTCGGTCTCCTCGGCCACCGGCGTGGTGGGGTGTTCGGCTTCCCACTTGGCGCGCGTTTCCGCAGCCAGGACCGATTCCTCCTCGGTCATCGGCGCTGCCGAGGCATCACCCTCGGGTGCCGGCGTCACGACCGGCGCCTCGGTCGCCTTGACCTTGGGACGTTCGCCCTTTTCGGCCGAATAGCCCAAACCCTGCATCAGTCCCGAGAACTGCTCCAGAGTCATGCCGGTGATCGACAGCATGTCGGGGTTGGCCTCGAAGCCGCCGCGGGTATCCTGTGCGCGCAGCAGATCGGCCAGACGTTCCAGCATGTCGATGCGGATCGCCCGTTCGCCCGCTGGACGATAGCCGGACAGGGTGTACACTTCGGCGGGCAGATCGCTCAGATGCGGGATCGTCACCAGGCCCGGGGGCGGGCTTTCGGGGAATTCGTTCAACCCCTTGGAAAGCGACCACAGCACCAGACGCAGGCGCGTCGGCGCGGGCTTCAGCAGCGCGGGCATGAAGATGGTGAACTGGCCAAAGCGCACGCCATGCTTGCGCAGGGCGCCGCGCGATTCCTGATCCAGCTCCTTGACCTCGGTGGCCACCCCGTCGCGCGGCAGGACGCCAAGCGCCTCGACCATGCGGAAGGCGAAACCGCGGGCCAGACCGGTCAGGGTCTCATCCTTCTGCAGGCCCAGCAGGGGCTCGAAGGCGGCCGCGATCTTGCGGTCGATGAAATGCTGCAGGCGGCGCGTGACCTTTTCCGTGATCTCGGTGCCGGCCTCTTCGTCGACGAAGGCCTGGACGCCGGGATGCAGGGGATCAGACCCCGCGATCAGCTTGCCGATCGCCTGGTCGCCCCACATCAGGCCGCCCTGTTCGGTAAAGTCCATCTCGGTGTCGGGCGCGTTGTAGAAACGGTCCGCCCGCAGGTGGAATTCGGGGCGCAATGCCTCGTAGCCGGCGCGGTTCAGCATCTTCGCCTCGTCCGCCGAGGCGGTCTGGTCGGGTCGGAAACGGAACCCTTCAAGACGGCCGGCGAACTCGCCCTCGACCGTCACTTCGCCCTTGTCGTTCACTTCGGCCACAAGGCTCTCCTTCTGCTTGAGCCGGCGCATCAGCACGGATGTGCGCCGGTCCACAAATCGTTGGGTCAGCGCCGCGTGCAACGCGTCTGACAGGCGGTCTTCTACAGCGCGCGTTTCCCCGCGCCAATGCTTTTCGTCCTGAACCCACCCGGTTCTTTGCGCGACATAGGTCCAGGTCCGGATATAGGCCAGCCGCTTCGAGATGGCATCGATGTCGCCATGGGTCTTGTCGATCCGCTTGATGGACCGGTCCAGCCAATCGGCCGGAATCGTCCCATCCTGAAGGAAACCGAAGATTCGCGCCAGCAGCGTCGCATGCTCCATCTGGCTGATGCCACGAAAATCGGGCACCCGGCAGACATCCCACAGCAGTTTCACGTCCTTGCCGCCGCGCACACGGTCCTTGATTTCAGGCAGTTCGCGCAAGATCTTCAACGTGGCGACATCGTCTGCCTCGCGGCCGCGGCCCAGCAGTTCCTGGCCCGACGCGGCCTCCAGGCTCTCGACCAGCCGATCCATCGTACCGAATTCCAAGCGCCCGTTGCGCCAGGTCAGGCGGCTGATCGGGGCAAAGCGGTGGTTTTCCAAGGCATCGACCAACCCCTCGTCCAAGGGCTCGGCCTCACCCGTCACGCCGAACGTGCCGGATTCGGTATGCCGCCCCGCCCGGCCGGCGATCTGGCCCATCTCGTGCGGAAACAGGGGGCGGACGCGACGCCCGTCGAATTTATGCGTGGCGCTGAAGGCCACGTGCTTGATGTCCAGGTTCAAGCCCATGCCGATGGCGTCGGTCGCGACAAGATAATCGACCTCGCCGTTCTGATACATCTCGACCTGGGCGTTGCGGGTGCGGGGCGACAGCGCGCCCATGACGACCGCACACCCCCCCTTCTGACGACGGATCAGCTCGGCCATGGCATAGACGTCATCGACGCTGAAACCGACGATGGCGCTGCGGGCCGGCATGCGCGACAGCTTCTTCGACCCCGCCCAGGACAGCTGGGACATGCGGGGGCGCTGGACGAAATGCACGTCCGGGATCAGCGCCGCAATGGCGGGCCGCATGGTCGAACTGCCCAGCAGCAGCGTCTCCTTGGTGCCGCGCATGTTCAGCAACCGGTCGGTGAAGACATGGCCGCGCCCTGGATCGGCGCAAAGCTGGATCTCGTCGATGGCCACGAAATCGGAGGCGATGTCGGGCATGGCCTCGGTGGTGGCCACCCAGTATTGGACGCGGTCCGGGATGATGCGTTCCTCGCCGGTGACCAGCGCCACCACGGATGGACCGCGTGCCTTGACGATGCGGTCATAGACCTCGCGCGCCAGAAGGCGCAGCGGCAGCCCGATGACGCCAGTGCGATGGCCCAGCATCCGCGAGATGGCCTCATGCGTCTTGCCGGTGTTGGTGGGGCCCAGAATGGCGGTGACCCGTCCGCGCGTCATCATGTTCATTGCCTAGATATCGGTACCAAGTGCCTTGCGTTCCAGACGTGCCACGCCATCGATCGCTTCTTGCTGGTGGGGGTGGATCGTCAGGCTTTGACGATATGCGGTCAGGGCGCGGTCATCCTCGCCCATTTCCTCCAGCATGCTGCCCAGTTGGGTCAGCGCCTGGAATTGTCGGGGCTCCAGTTCAAGCGTGCGTCCCAGATCGGCCATGGCGGGTCCGTATTCGCCCGCCGCGGCATAGGCCGCCGCCCGAGCCTGGAACCCTGCGGCGAAATCGGGCGCATAATCGGTCAGCGCTGTCAGATGCCCGATGGCCGTCGGGATGTCGCCCAGGTCCAGCGCCTCTTCTCCGCGCTTCAGCAGCAGGTCCATCGACGCGGAACCCGACCGCGACCAGTCGCGCAGGATGTCGCTTTCCGCGATGCGCCAGCCCTCGCCCTGGGGTTCGGCCAGCCGGGCAAAGGCATCGTCTTGGGACAGCGCAGGCAGCGATGCGGCAAGAACGATGAAAATCGTCAGTACCTTCTGTCGCAATGCCGCGACGGCAGTATGGAAAAGCGGACCGGACGTCTTCATATTGCAAGCTGTAACCCGGCCAGCAGGCGGGGTGCCAGCCAAAGCGCACCATGAGGTACAAAATGAGCGATGTTGTGAACGCAGCCGTCCGCAAGCTGAGCGAGAAGATCGACAGCTTCGATTCGACCGCCAAATTCGTGATCGAGGATGAAGGCGCGATCATGATCGACGAAAGCGGCGTGCGCGCTGGCGACGAAGAGTCCGAAGTGACCCTGACCGCCAACCGCGACACGTTCGAAGGCATCCTGAACGGCGACATCAACCCCGCCACCGCCTTCATGACCGGCAAGCTGAAGGTCGACGGTTCGATGGGCGTCGCCATGCAGTTGGGCCAGAAACTGTCCTGATAACAGATGCAGCAGGCGCCCTTTCATCAGCTTCCCGACGATCGGCTGGCCCCGGCCAGCGCCTTCTTCGTCACGGCAGATGATGGAAAGCGCCTGCGCCTTGCCCTTTGGGAACCAGAGGACAGCGCCGCGTACGGCACTGTCCTTCTGTTTCCCGGCCGCACCGAGTATATCGAAAAATACGCCCCCGTCGCCCGACGGTTGACCGATCGCGGATATGCGGTCCTGGCCATCGACTGGCGCGGTCAGGGCATGTCCGAGCGGTTGCAGGATGATCCTCGGCCCGGTCACATCATCGAATTTTCCGACTATCAGCGCGACGTGATCGAAATGGTCGTCGCCGGGCGGCATATCGGATTGCCTGAACCCTGGCATCTTCTGGCCCATTCCATGGGCGGCTGCATCGGCCTTGCCGCGCTGGAAAACGACCTTCCGGTTCAAACCGCGGTCTTCTCGGCCCCGATGTGGGGGATCAACCTGCGCCGTTTTCAACACGGGGCGGCCCTTGGCATCGCCTATCTGGCAGGTCGCCTGGGGCGCGGTGGGCTGGTTGCGCCCGGCAGCGGCGGCGCCAACACGACCTATGCCTTGGAGGAAAGCTTCAACGCCAACCTGCTGACCGGCAATGCGGATGAATGGGCCCGCCTGATGCGCGAGGCCGCACATTGGCCCGACCTGACGATCGGCGGGGCCAGTTTCGCCTGGGTCGGCAAGGCCCTGAACGAATGTTCGCGCCTGTCAGCCATCGCCTCGCCGACGCTTCCCATGCTTGTCGGACTGGGATCCGAGGAAAAGGTGGTTTCCGCCGCGTCCATCCGTGACCGCGTCGCGAAATCACCCCGCGCCAGCCTGTTCGAGGTCAGGGGCGCCCGGCACGAAATCCTGCTGGAAACCCCCGACCGGCGCGATGCCTTCATCCGCGCGATGCTGGACCATTTCGACGCCGGCTGACCGATCAATCCTCGCGGTCGGGATCGGGTCGCCGCATCGCGGGGCGTTCGGATGGCGTGGCGACGCTTGGCATGCGCAGCCGGATCCGCTTCAGGCGACGCGGATCGGCCTCGACGACCTCGAATTCCGCGCCTGACGGGTGGCTGATCACCTCGCCGCGAAGCGGAACGCGCCCGGCCAGCATGAAGATCAGCCCGCCAAGCGTATCGACCTCTTCATCGACCTCGGCATCCAGCAGGTGCAGTCCGGTTTCCTCTTCGATGTCGGACAGGCTGGCGCGGGCCTGGATGAACCATTGGCCGGGCTTTTCGCGGACCCAGAGGCCGCCTTCGACCTCGTCATGTTCGTCCTCGATCTCGCCGATGACCTGTTCGATCAGATCCTCGATGGTGACCAGACCATCGACCCCGCCATATTCGTCGATGACCAGCGCCATATGCGTCCGCTTCTGCTGCATTTGCTGCAGCAGGACGCCGATGGGCATCGAAGGCGGAACGTAAAGAAGCGGCCGCAGCATCGGCCGCAAGGTGAACTTGCCGCCCTCGCCGAACCCGTGCTTCAACGCCAGGTCTTTCAGGTGGATCAGGCCAAGCGGGCTGTCCAGCGTCCCGCGAAAGACCGGAATTCGCGAAAATCCGTGTTCGCGGAACATTTCGACCAAGTCGGGCAAGGTTATGTTGGCAGGGGCGGCGATGATCTCGACCTTGGGAATGGCAACGTCATCGACGCGCATCCGGCGCAGGTTGACCAATCCGGGCTTGCCCGAATGGCGATCCTCGGCGGCATCGCCTTCATCATCCTGGGATTCCGAATTCGTCAACGCGTGAAAGACCCGACCGAAGAACCCGCGATTTGGACTTTCACGTTCCTCCTCGGTGGTGTCCGCCGCTCGGCCTGGGGCGTCATCGGCGGAATAGTCGGGTAATCGGGCTTCCGAATTCATCAATCTGTCTCCCGGTAGGGGTCTGCTATGTTCAGGGTCGCAAGGATTGCGCGCTCGGATGCTTCCATCAGTTCGGCATCCGGGTCGTTCAGGTGATCATACCCCACCAGATGCAAAGTTGCATGCACCAGCAGGTGGGTCACGTGATCGTCAAAGGTTTTGGACTGCGCCTGTGCCTCGGCCATGCAGGTTTCATAGGCGATCGCGATGTCGCCCAACTCGTCGTCCTGCGGCAGTGCCGGGCGTTCGCCGGGCGCATGCGGCTCATGCTCCTCGGCGGGCCAGGACAAGACGTTGGTGGCCTTGGGCTTGCCGCGGAAATCGGCGTTCAATGCCGCGATCCGGGCGTCATCGCAGCCCATGACCACAACCTCACCGCCGGTTTCCAGCCATGTCAAAGTGGCCGTCACTGCGCGGGCCGCCAATCCTTCCAGATCGGCGGCCTGCCATCTGTCGTCTTCCAGGACGCAGTCGACCGTTATGTCCTCAGCCATCACTTCGCATTGCACGGCGCGGAACATATTGACCGCGCGCTTCCTCTGTCTGGCCGCGGGCCACTGCCGCGATTTCCTCGGCGTCATACGCCTTGATGATGCGCGCGACAAGCGGATGGCGCACGACGTCATCTGCGGTGAAATAGCTGAAGCTGATGCCCTTGACGTCCTTCAGGACCTTTTCGGCATCAATCAGCCCCGACTGCATCCCGCGCGGCAGGTCGATCTGGGTCCGGTCGCCGGTGATGACCATCCGCGACCCTTCGCCAAGACGGGTCAGGAACATCTTCATCTGCATGCTGCTGGCGTTCTGCGCCTCGTCCAGCACCACGAAGGCGCGCGACAGGGTGCGCCCGCGCATGAAGGCCAGCGGCGCGATCTCGATGCGTTTTTCCTCCATCAGCTTCTGCATCTGCTTGCCGGGAAGAAAGTCGTTCAGCGCGTCATAAAGCGGCTGCATGTAGGGATCGACCTTCTCCTTCATGTCGCCGGGAAGAAAGCCCAGCCTTTCGCCCGCCTCGACCGCAGGACGCGACAGGATGATCTTGTCGACCTCGCCTTGGATCAGCATGGTGACGCCCACCGCCACGGCCAGATAGGTCTTGCCCGTGCCCGCAGGTCCGATCCCGAAGGCCAGCTCATTCTGGAACAGCGCCCGGACATAGGCCTTTTGCGCATCGGTGCGCGGCTCGACCGATTTCTTGCGGGTGCGCAATTCGAAATTGCCCTGCGCGAACATTTCCAGCTGTTCGTCGCGGGTCACCTCGCCGGCGGGTTCGATGCCCATGCGCAGCGCGGCCTCGACCTCGGCGGGGGTGACGGGGCGGTGCTGTTCAAGACGCGCGTAAAGACCGTTCAGCAGCTGCGCCGCCTCGGACTGCGCCTCGGGGCCGCCGACGATGGCGATCTGGTTGCCGCGGCGCAGGATATGCACGCCCAAGGCTTCCTCGATCCGGGCCAGATGGGTGTCATTGGCACCGCACAGGTCGATCAGCAGACGGTTGTCAGGAAACTCCAGCAGGGTTTCTGCAGAAGGGGTGGTGACGGGGGGCGTTGGGGAAAGACCCAAATGTTTCTCCTGCTCAGGCGTCTGTTGTGATGGTGGCAAGCCACGGGGATTCGCACAAGCCGATCTTGAAGGCATCGGCGGCAGCAATGCCGCCGTTTACGGCAAAACTTTTGCAATCGCACAAAAGTTGCATCCGATATTGGCATTGCGGGTCTATTTCGCCACCCCGACGCCCAAAAAATCGGCCAATTCCGGCGCGTCCGACATTCCGGCGACCGGTCCGTCGTGAACGATCCGCCCGCCCTGCAGCAACGCCACCCGGTCACCGATGGCGCGGACCGAGTCCATGTCATGGGTGATGGTGATCGCCGTGGCGCCGGTCTGGGTGACGATGTCGCGGATCAGCGCGTTGATGGCGCGCGCCCGGATCGGGTCCAGCCCCGTGGTCGGTTCGTCGAAGAAGATGACCGACGGATCGTCGGCGATGGCACGGGCAAGCCCCACCCGCTTGGCCATGCCGCCCGACAGCTCGGCCGGCATCAGGTCGGCGGTCTCGGCACCCAGCCCCACGCGGGCCAGCTTGTCCAATGCGATGGCGCGGGCCTTGGCGTCAGACATCCGCTGGCGCAGCCGGAACGCGACGTTCTGCCAGACGGACATGCTGTCAAACAGCGCGGCCCCCTGAAACAGCATGCCGAAACCGGCCATGAAGGCCGCACGGTCCAGCGGCCTGCCGTTCCAGGTGATCCGGCCGCGGTCGGGTTGCACCAGGCCCAGGATGCATTTCAGCAGCACCGATTTGCCCGTGCCCGACTGCCCGATGACGCAAAGACTCTCGCCCTGCCCCACCTGCAGGTTCACGCCGGCAAGCACCTGCTTGTCGCCAAAGGATTTGTGCAGGTCCTGCAGCGCGATCATTGGAAGAACAGCCCGGTCAGGACGAAATTTGCCGCCAGGATGCCCACCGCCGCGGCGACGACGGCCTGGGTGGTGGCACGGCCAACGCCCGCGGCCCCGCGCGACGACCGCATGCCGAACCAGCAGCCCGACAGCGCCACGATCAGCCCGAACACCGCGCCCTTGATCAGCCCCGAGGCGACGTCCCAGAATTCCAGATAGGCCCAGCTGTTCGCGATATAGGTCGTCGAATTGAACCCAAGGGACCCGGTCCCCACCAGCCAGCCGCCCATGATGCCGATGATGTCGCCCACCGCGACCAGAACCGGCAATGACAGGATCGCCGCCCACAGGCGCGGCGTCACCAACCAGCGGATCGGGTCGGTGGAAAGGGTCACCAACGCGTCGATCTGTTCCGTGACGCGCATCGTGCCGATCTCGGCGGCGATGCTGCTGGCGACCCGGGCGGCGACCATCAGGCCGCCCAGAACGGGGCCCAGTTCGCGCACCATGCCGATGGCGACGATTGCCGGGACCACGTCGCCCGCCTGGAACCGTTCACCCCCGGAATGGATCTGCAGCGCCAGTGCGGCGCCGGTGAACAGGGCTGTCAGACCCACCACCGGCAGCGACAGCCAGCCGATCTGGATCAGCTGCAGGCCAAGGGCGCGACCGGGAAAGGGGCGCAGGCCGCCCAGCCCCCGTCCCGCAAAGATCGTCACCGCACCGATACCGCGCGTCAGCCGCAGCGCCGCGCGTCCGACCGTCCGGATGGGGGTCACGGATAGGTCCGCTGATAACGCTGGCGAAGGGCTGTCAGGATCTCGTATCCGATCGTGCCGGCCAGATCGGCCAGACGATCGATGGGTTGATGGGCGCAGATCAGGTCCAGCGTCGGTGGCACCGTCCCCAGCCCCGTCACGTCCACCGTGATCAGGTCCATGGAAACCCGCCCCACGATCGGACAGGCGACGTCACCGACATACATCCACGCGCCGCTGCCAGACAGCGCCCGCAGGATGCCGTCGGCATAGCCCGCATCGACGGTGGCGATCCGGCTGTCGCGTTCCGCGTGCCAGGTGGCGCCATAGCCGACCATCTCGCCGGCCTTGACGTCGCGGGTCTGGATCACCCGCAGGGACAGGGTCGCCACCTGCCGCGCATCGGCATAGGGCAGACCGCCATACATGCCGATCCCTGCGCGCACCATGTCGAAATGATAATCCGGCCCCAACAGAATGCCGCCCGTCGCCGCAAGCGATCGCGGGACGTTGCAGCCTTCGGTCATCTTGCGAAAGGCCGCCAACTGGGCGGCGTTGGCGGGGTGGCCGGGTTCATCCGCGCAGGCCAGGTGCGACATGATGAAGGCGGGACCGGCGGCCAAGGCCTCGGCGCGGATGGCGGCCCATTCGGGCGCCTCCATGCCAAGGCGGTTCATGCCGGTATCCAGCTGGATCGCAAAGGGCTTGCCCGGACGCATGGCGCGGTCGCGGAAGAATTGTTCGGGGCTGTTCAGGACCGGGACCAGACCGGTCAGGTCCTCTCCCTCCATATGGCCGGACAGGACGTTGATCGTGGCATCGGCGGGGATCAGGGGGCGAATGGCACGCCCCTCGGACGCCAGTGCGACGAAGAAGTCGCGTGCCCCTGCCTGATAGAGGGCGGGCACGATCCGTGCTGCGCCCAACCCGTAAGCGTCTGCCTTGACCACCGCTGCGGCCCGCGCGCCGGGGGCTTTGGCCGCCAGCGCCTGGTAATTGGCCGTGACGGCCGAAATGTCGATCTGCAATCCCATGTCGCTGGATTGCCCCCGCGCCGTCCCCGCGTCAAGACCCGCGCGGCATTCGCAATTTTGCAGTTTGCATCCACCATTTTGCGTGCGGTTTGCAAATGTTCCCGAATTTTCTTTGCTGCACCTGCATCACCCGCTAGCGTGGGCGGATGACATCAAGGGGGCTTTCATGACCGACATTCTGCAAGAGCTTGAGCGCCGTCGCAGCCAGGCCCGTCTGGGCGGCGGACAGCGGCGCATCGACGCCCAGCATGGTCGCGGAAAGCTGACGGCGCGCGAACGCATCGAACTGTTGGTGGACGAGGACAGCTTCGAGGAATTCGACATGTTCGTCGCCCATCGCAGCACCGATTTCGGCATGGAGGCGGACCGCCCCTATGGCGACGGCGTGGTGACGGGCTGGGGCACGATCAATGGGCGCATGGTCTATGTCTACAGCCAGGATTTCACCGTCTTCGGCGGCAGCCTGTCGGAAACCCACGCCCAGAAGATCTGCAAGATCATGGACATGGCCATGCAGAACGGCGCCCCGGTGATCGGCCTGAACGATTCGGGCGGTGCGCGCATCCAGGAGGGCGTGGCCAGCCTTGCGGGCTATGCCGAGGTCTTCCAGCGCAACGTGATGGCATCGGGTGTGGTCCCCCAGATCAGCGTCATCATGGGCCCCTGTGCGGGCGGGGCGGTCTATTCGCCGGCGATGACCGATTTCATCTTCATGGTGAAGGACACGTCATACATGTTCGTGACCGGCCCAGATGTGGTCAAGACCGTCACGAACGAGGTCGTGACCGCCGAACAGCTGGGCGGTGCCAGCACCCATACCAAGAAATCATCGGTTGCGGATGGCGCCTTCGAGGATGATGTCGAGGCCCTGGCCGAGATCCGCCGCCTGTTCGATTTCCTGCCGCTGAACAACCGCGAACGTGCGCCCACCCGCCCCTTCTTCGACGATCCCGCGCGCATCGAACCCAGCCTGGACACGCTGATCCCCGACAACCCCAACCAGCCTTATGACATGAAGGAGCTGATCGCCAAGGTCGCGGATGAAGGTGACTTCTACGAGATCCAGAAGGATTTCGCCGCCAATATCCTGATCGGCTTCGTGCGCATTGAAGGCCAGACGGTCGGGGTCGTCGCCAACCAGCCGATGGTGCTGGCGGGCTGCCTGGACATCGACAGCAGCCGCAAGGCGGCGCGTTTCGTGCGCTTCTGCGACGCCTTCGAAATTCCGATCCTGACCCTGGTCGACGTGCCGGGCTTCCTTCCGGGCACGGGCCAGGAATATGGCGGCGTCATCAAGCACGGGGCGAAACTTTTGTTCGCCTATGGCGAGGCAACGGTGCCCAAAGTCACGGTCATCACCCGCAAGGCCTATGGCGGCGCCTATGACGTGATGTCGTCGAAACACCTGCGCGGCGATTTCAACTATGCCTGGCCCACCGCCGAAATCGCGGTCATGGGCGCCAAGGGCGCGGTCGAGATCCTGTATCGCAGCGAACTGGACCAGCCCGACAAGATCGCCGCCCGCACCAAGGACTACGAGGACCGCTTTGCCAACCCCTTCGTCGCCGCTGAAAAAGGCTTCATCGACGAGGTGATCCAGCCGCGCAGCACGCGCAAGCGCGTCGCCCGCGCATTCGCCAGCCTGCGCGGCAAGCGGCTGACGAACCCGTGGAAAAAGCACGACAACATTCCGCTGTAAGCACCGGGGACGAAACGCTGATGCACAACTGCGTGAATGATGCAGCCAGGCCACAGGGTCGCCCGCTTTTGCCGGGGGCGGTGACGGATGCCTGTCTGATGAACGGGCGGGATTGTATCATCGCGCGCAAGTCGGCCATCCAACAAGCCGACTGTAACCCGAGCAGAAGGACGCCACCGCGTCCCCATCACAGGAGCGTTTCTCCATGTCCAAAAAAATCATCCTCGGCCTGGTGCTGGTTTCCGCCTTTGCCGCCTGCCAGCGTCAGCAGCCCGCAGACGTCTATGTGCCGACCGCGCCTGCCGCGCCGATGGCCAACCCCGTCACGACCGAGCCTGTCTATCAGGGCAAATTCGGCTAAGACGCATCGTCCGACATCCGTGCGCGGGCGGCCAGCCTGCCCGCGCGCAGCCCAAGCCGCCCCCGTGCATCACAGCAAAGGGGCCATGCCATGCTGAAGCATCGCGGCTTTCCGGGGCGTCTTCCCGGTTCAGACTTTCAGTTCACCATTCGGCGGGAAAACCGCAAGAAGGGTGCCACCCCCATCACCAAGCGCGAACGCTTCCGCGACCGTCGGGCGCCCGACAAGCGCGCCGATGCGGCTTTTCTGTCCGCACTGATCGCCCATTTCGGTAACGAGCCCTTCGTGCGCGGCAACCTGGACGCGGGTCGTCTGGGCTGGCTGATCGGCCGCGAGGTCAAGGCCGTCGGCGAATTCGACCCCGCCGATTACGACCAGCTGCTGCAGGTCGACATGGCCGTCGCCGAAGCCTCCTTCCCCGAACTGTTCGCCAAGGACACGCCGCCCGAATTCAACTGGGACGACATGGATTGGGACGACATGGACGAGGACGGGGACGACGTCTGATGGGCGAATTGGCGCTGAACCTGTTGAAGTCACACGCATGTCAGTTTGACGTGACGGTTCGGTATGCGATAACCCGATGTAATTCACAACCGGCCGGCACACGGCCTCTCAAGACAGGCACATTCTCATGCAAAAATCTCTCTTCATCCGCATCGGTGGCATCTCGGCTCTGGTTCTGGGCCTGGCAGCCTGCGATCCCAGCATGCAGACCGGCCTGTCGCCGGACACGCAGCGCGCCGCAGGCGGTGCCGTTGCCGGTGCCGTCATCGCCAAGGCGCTGGACGAAGACATCGCGACCGGCGCCGCACTTGGCGGTGCAGCCGGCGCCCTGTGCGATGACGCAGGCGTCTGCCAGCGTCGCTACTGAGCCATCGGCCCTTCGGGGCGAACCCTTTCGTCGGGGACTGCGTCTGGTCCCCGACATCTTCAAGACAGGATCTGACACATGTCCAAGACATTTGCCGTTGCTGCCGTCCTCAGCGCCTTGGCGCTGGCTGGTTGCACCCAGAACATCCAGCCGACCGACGTCGATCGCGCGGCCATCGGCGCCGCTGCCGGTGCGACCATCGCCAAGGTCGGCGGTCGCAAGGAAAGCGACATCTACAAGGCCGCTGCCATCGGCGCTGCCGGCGGGGCGCTGTGCAACGACGTCCGTCTTTGCCAATAACACCCTGATCCGCGCTTCGGCGCGATCTGCACTGATTGCCGTCCAAAGCCATGCTTTGGGCGGCTTTTTCATGTCGCGTCCTGGGAGGAGCCGATGTTCAAGAAAATCCTGATCGCCAACCGGGGCGAAATCGCATGCCGCGTCATCAAGACCGCGCGCAAGATGGGCATCGCCACGGTGGCTGTCTATTCGGACGCCGACCGCAACGCCTTGCACGTCAAGATGGCGGACGAGGCGATCCATATCGGCCCCGCCCCCGCCAACCAGTCTTATATCGTGATCGACAAGATCATGGAGGCGATCCGCCAGTCGGGTGCCGAGGCCGTCCATCCCGGCTATGGCTTCCTGTCGGAAAACCGCAAATTCGCCGAAGCGCTGGAGGCCGAGGGCGTGGTCTTCGTCGGCCCGCCTTCGGGGGCGATCGAATCGATGGGTGACAAGATCACCTCGAAGAAGCTGGCGCAGGAAGCCGGCGTCAGCACCGTGCCCGGTTACATGGGCCTGATCGCCGATGCCGAGGAGGCCGCCAGGATCAGCGACCAGATCGGCTATCCGGTGATGATCAAGGCCAGTGCCGGGGGCGGCGGCAAGGGCATGCGCATCGCGTGGAACGCCGATGAGGCCCGCGAGGGGTTCGAAAGCTCCAAGTCCGAAGCCGCGAACAGCTTTGGCGACGACCGCATCTTCATCGAGAAATTCGTCACCCAGCCTCGCCATATCGAGATCCAGGTCCTGGCCGACAGCCATGGCAACGCGGTCTATCTGCACGAACGGGAATGTTCGATCCAACGGCGGAACCAGAAGGTGATCGAGGAGGCCCCCTCACCGTTTCTGGACGAGGAGACGCGCCGTGCGATGGGCGAACAGGCCGTCGCCTTGGCAAAGGCCGTCGGCTATACCAGTGCGGGCACGGTCGAATTCATCGTCGATGGCGACCGGAACTTCTATTTCCTGGAAATGAACACGCGGCTTCAGGTCGAACATCCGGTGACCGAACTGATCACCGGCGTCGACCTGGTCGAACAGATGATCCGTGTCGCCGCAGGCGATCCCCTGCCCTTTGAACAGGCGGATCTGAAGATCAACGGATGGGCGATGGAAAGCAGGCTCTATGCCGAGGACCCCTATCGCAATTTCCTGCCCTCGATCGGTCGCCTGACGCGGTACCGCCCGCCGGCAGAAATCGCCGCGGGCCCCATGGTCGCCAGCGGCAAGTGGCTGGCGCATGGCACGGCGCATGGCGAAACCGCCGTGCGAAACGATACCGGCGTCTATGAGGGCGGCGAGATCAGCATGTTCTATGACCCGATGATCGCCAAGCTGTGCACCTGGGCCCCCACCCGCCCGGAGGCGATCCAGGCCATGCGCGTGGCGCTGGATGAATTCGAGGTCGAGGGCATCGGCCACAACCTGCCCTTCCTGTCGGCGGTGATGGACCATCCCAAATTCGCATCCGGCAACATCACCACCGCCTTCATCGCCGAGGAATATCCCGACGGCTTCCAGGGCGCGCAGTTGGATGACGATGCGCTGGAACGCATCGCCGCCGCCGCCGCCGCCATGCACCGCGTTTCGGAAATCCGCGATACGCGCATCAGCGGGCGGCTTGGCAACCATGAACGGCGGGTGGGTGAAAACTGGGTGGTCTTCATCGCAGGGCGCGAATGGCCCACCCGGGTCATCGCCGACAGCGAAGGGGCGGATGTGCATATCAACGACCGCCGGGTCCGGATCGAAAGCGACTGGTTGCCCGGCCGGTCGCTGGCCGTGCTGGAGGTGGAGGGCCAGCGCATCGTCCTCAAGGTCGAAAAGATCGCCGCAGGTTTCCGCATCCGCAGCCGGGGCGCGGATCTGCGGGTCTATGTGCGCCGTCCCAAGGCCGCCGAACTGGCGCGCCTGATGCCGGAAAAGCAGCCGGCGGACACGTCGAAATTTCTGCTCTGCCCGATGCCGGGCCTGGTCGTGCGGATCAATGCCGCGCCCGGCGACGAGGTTCAGGAAGGTCAGCCCCTTGCGACCGTCGAGGCGATGAAGATGGAAAACATCCTGCGGGCCGAACGCAAAGGAGTGGTGAAATCCGTCAATGCCGCGCCCGGTGAAAGCCTGCGCGTGGACGACATCATCATGGAGTTCGAGTGACCATCGCCCCCGCATATCGGCATTCCTGCGCGCCATCACCTTTTGGTGGTTCGTCAGGGTGCCGTCATTCGGGGGATCAGTCGTCGGCCTCGCGCTGGCGCATGGGCATGGTGTCGATCAGGCTGATGATCTGCGCGGGATCGACCAGGGTGGTCTGGGACAGCTTGACGCCTCCGTCCTTGCCAATCAGCAGGACCGCAAAGCCTGCCCCCACGCGGTCGCGCAGATCGGCGGCACCCGGCCCTTCGGTCAGGACGACCACCTGGCGTTCGACAAGGGCGGGGGTTTCCGTCCGCAACGCGTCCAATTGCGCCTCGACCTCGGGGCCCTCGCCAAGGACCACGACGGGGCGGGATGTCCATTGCAATTTGGCCAGGGTATCGGGCTGGATCGGGGTGACGCTCAGCGTCATCGCTCCGCTGCGCATGGTGTCGGCAGGGGACATGGCGGGGGCGGATGCCAGAAACAGTGCTGTAAGGCAGGCCTGTCGCATCGGATTCTCCTATCGGTTGAGAATAGGACGCCCCGGCCCGCTGAAGGGTTCCCGCCGAGGTCGCGATGCCGCCGCTTGACGCCTATCTCAGCCCGCAATCCCAGCAGGCGGTCATCGCCGGGATGTTCCTGTCATTCGGCTGGCTGGTCGTGGCGGCCCAGACCCGTCGGCGCGACGCCCGTTTGCGGCGCGAGCGCGAAGCCGACATCCAGCGCGCCCTGCTGGCCGAGATCCGCGCCCATGTCGTGTCGCTGGAACAGCAGACCCCGTCGCACAGTGACGCCGCGATGCTGATCGCACGGATCCGGTCGGGTGACTTCGTGCCCACGCTGTCTCAACAGGCCAATGACCGCATCTTTGCGGCTGTCATCGGGGAATTGCACATCCTGCCGGCCCCGGTCATCGACCCGATCGTGCTGTATTACCGGCTGCTGTCGATCATGGAGGCTCTGGCCACCGATCTGCGCCGCATTGCACGGCGCGATGGCGAAAGGGCCGCTCAGATGATGGGGGATTACCTGTCGTTGATGGCCGAGACGCGCGATTGCGGCATTCACGCCATACGGGTGCTGACGGAGTGCCTGCGGGGCGGACCGGATGCGGTCGAGGCGATGCTGGACGCGGACGAGGCAGAGGCCGTCGCGCAGCTGAACCGTCACCTGCCCGACGAACTGGCGCAGATGCGCGCCCGTCTGGAGGCGGTCAGTACCCGATCTTCGGACCCGAGAGGCCGGTGATGGGACGCAACCCGATGGCCCGCACGATTTCATTGGCACGGCTGAGAACGGGCGTCTTGGCGTCGGGTCGGGTCGTCTGTTCAGGGCGACGGTCAGGCGCGGCCTGCGTCTTGGCGACGGTCCGGGTCGAAAGCTCCTTGCGCGGTTCTGCCATGATCGGTCCCCTTCTTCGCGCCGATGGTCGGTGCGTCATGTCTGATGATATAAGAAACGCGGGGCATTTCCACAAGTTTCATGGCCCCGCCTATCGCAGCACGCTGCCCCGGCCGATCTCTTGCCGGCGCAGTGGCAGCCGGTCGATGGCGCGGCCGATCTCGCGGACGTCCCAGGGCGAGGGTCGGCGGATCTTGATCTGCCCGTCCTTGTCGATCAGCACCAGCGAAAACCCCCGCGGATGCAGGTTCCGCCGCCAGATGCTGTCGGCCGAGGGATCGGTATCCAGGATCACCACCGCATCGCGGGCGGCCAGGGCCACGGCGCCGCGCTGCAACGCGTCCAGCTGTTCGACAAAGGCGGGATCCCCGGGCGTGTCGGCGAAGACGACGATGGGGCGCTGCTTCCACACAAAATCCTCGGGCGCGACATCGGCGGCATCAAGAAAGCTGGCCTCGGGGGCGGCAGGCGGCACGGGATCGGTGGGCTCGGTACTGCTTTGCGCGATGGGAGGCAGGCGCGCGGGGTTGGACCGGGGCACGCTGTCGGCATCGGGCGGCGGCGCATCGCGACCGGGTCCCATGGCCGAAAGGGCCATCACGAATAACAGGAATTTCAACTTCATCGGCACCTCGTCATACCTTGAATATAGGGTGGAACGGGCCGCGGGAAAGGACGGATCATGACAAAACCCACGCTGCAGGACTGGCGGAGCCTTGCCCAGAAGGAACTGAAGGGTCGCGATCCCGAGGATCTGACCTGGAACACGCTGGAAGGAATCGCGGTCAAACCGCTCTATACCCAGGACGACGTCGAAGGGTTGGACCATCTGGGCACCCTGCCCGGCTTTGGCCCCTTCACCCGCGGTCCGCGCGCCACGATGTATGCGGGCCGCCCCTGGACCATCCGGCAATATGCGGGCTTTTCCACGGCCGAGGAATCGAACGCCTTTTATCGCCGCGCGCTGGCTGCAGGGCAGCAGGGCGTGTCGGTGGCCTTCGATCTGGCCACCCATCGCGGCTATGACAGCGACCATCCGCGGGTCGAGGGGGACGTGGGCAAGGCCGGCGTCGCCATCGATTCGGTCGAGGACATGAAGATCCTGTTCGACGGCATCCCGCTGGACAAGGTCAGCGTGTCGATGACCATGAACGGCGCGGTCATCCCGATCCTGGCGAATTTCATCGTCACCGGAGAGGAGCAGGGCCATTCACGCGCCGTGCTGTCCGGGACCATCCAGAACGACATCCTGAAGGAGTTCATGGTCCGCAACACCTATATCTATCCGCCCGAACCCAGCATGCGGATCATCGCGGACATCATCGAATACACCTCGGCCGAGATGCCCAAGTTCAACTCGATCTCGATTTCCGGCTATCACATGCAGGAGGCCGGGGCGAACCTGGTCCAGGAGCTGGCCTATACCCTGGCCGACGGGCGTGAATATGTGCGCGCGGCGATTGCGGCGGGCATGGATGTCGACGCCTTCGCGGGCCGGCTGTCGTTCTTTTTCGCGATCGGCATGAACTTCTTCATGGAGATCGCGAAACTGCGCGCCGCGCGCCTGCTGTGGCACCGCATCATGTCCGAATTCGAACCCAAGAAACAGGGCAGCCTGATGCTGCGCACGCATTGCCAGACGTCGGGCGTGTCCCTGCAGGAGCAGGACCCCTATAACAACGTCATCCGCACCGCATACGAGGCGATGTCGGCGGCGCTTGGTGGCACGCAGTCGCTGCATACGAACGCGCTGGATGAGGCGATCGCCCTGCCCACCGATTTCAGCGCCCGCATCGCGCGCAACACCCAGCTGATCCTGCAGGAGGAGACGGGCATCACCCATGTCGTCGATCCGCTGGCCGGGTCGTATTACATCGAGAACCTGACGGCGGAACTGGCCGACAAGGCCTGGGCGCTGATCGAGGAAGTCGAGGAGATGGGCGGCATGACCAAGGCCGTGGCCAGCGGCATGCCCAAGCTGCGCATCGAGGAGACGGCCGCGCGGCGCCAAGCCCTGATCGACCGAGGGCAGGACGTGATCGTCGGCGTCAACAAGTACCGCAAGGAGAAGGAAGACCCGATCGACATCTTGGACGTGGACAACATCAAGGTGCGTGCGTCGCAAGTCGCGCGACTGGAACGCATCCGCGCCACCCGCGATCAGGCCGCCTGCGATGCGGCGCTGGCCGAACTGACCCGCCGCACCCGCGAGGGCGGCAACCTGCTGGAGGCCGCCGTCGAGGCCGCCCGCGCCCGTGCAACCGTCGGAGAGATCAGCATGGCCATGGAAGAGGAATTCGGGCGTCATCGCGCCGAAGTGCGCACCCTGGCAGGTGTCTATGGCGCCGCCTATGAGGGCGACGAGGGCTTTGCCCAGATCCAGCGCGACGTCGAGGCCTTTGCCGAGGAGGAAGGCCGCCGCCCGCGCATGCTGGTCGTCAAGATGGGCCAGGACGGGCATGACCGCGGTGCCAAGGTGATCGCCACGGCCTTTGCCGATATCGGTTTCGACGTCGATGTCGGACCGCTGTTCCAGACCCCCGAGGAGGCAGCCCAGGACGCCATCGACAACGACGTCCACGTGATCGGCATCAGCAGCCAGGCCGCAGGGCACAAGACACTGGCCCCCAAGCTGATCCAGGCTTTGAAGGATGCGGGCGCAGGCGACATTCTGGTCATCTGCGGCGGGGTCATCCCGCAGCAGGATTACGAATTCCTGCAGAAGGCGGGCGTCAAGGCGATCTTCGGGCCGGGAACCAATATCCCTTCGGCCGCGGCCGACATCCTGAAGCTGATCCGCGCCACGCGCCCCTGATTGCGTCCCGCGGTGGCCGGGGGGCTTCGCACCCCCCGGACCCCCTGCGCAATCACGCCGATATGGCCACGGCAGGCGTTGTCTTGGCGGCGGTCGTGTGAAACGCTGGCGGGCAAACGGCAAGGACCCGACATGAGCGACGGACGCAACGGAGCGATCAAGCAGATCATCTGCATCAAGTGGGGCACGAAATTCGGGCCCGAATACGTCAACCGCCTGCATGCGATGGTGGCGCGCAACATCACGCCGCCGTTCCGGCTGTTCTGTTTCACGGATGACGGGACGGGGTTGCATCCCGATGTCGCGGTCAGGCCGCTGCCCGAATTCGCCTATGACGCGCCGGTGCGGACCAAGGGCAAATGGCCCAAGTCGCGGCTGTGGGGCGATCTGGGCGACGTCACGGGAGTCGTTCTGTTCCTGGATCTGGACGTCATCGTCACGGGCAACCTGGACCCCTTCTTTGAATTCGGCGATCCGAACGACACCGTGCTGGGCCGCAACCCCAACACGCCTTTCGAAAAGATGGGCCAGACATCGGTCTATCGCATGACTGTCGGCAATCTTGCGCCGCTGCAGCAGATATTCCGCGCCGATCCGCAGGGCATCGCCGATCAGTACAAATACGAACAGCGCTTCGTGACCCGCAATGCGCCGGGCGGCGTCAAGTTCTGGCCCAAGGGCTGGCTGGCGCATTTCCGCTTTCACTGCATCCCGAACTTTCCGCTGAATTATATGAAGGAACCGCGCATCCCCAAAGGCACGCGCATCGTGATGTTCCCCGGCAACCTGAACCCGCCCGACGCCATCGCAGGCCGGTGGGACGAGGCCGATCCGGTGCGCAGCCCGTCCCAGCACCTGAAGGCGGCCTTTGCCCCAGACCGGCGCGAAAGCTTCCTGAAGCATATCCGCCATTTCGTTCGCCCGACCACCTGGGTGGACAAGCTGTGGCGCGAATGACCGATGGCGTTGCCGCGCGCCCCTGACCGTCTGCCCGACGAGATGGCGCTGGCCATCGGACATGCCGTCGCCGCCTTCGGTTTCCTGGAGGAAGCGCTGAAGCGCGCCATCTTTTCGCTGACCCGCAAGAGGTTGGGCCAGGATGCCGATGAAGCGGCCCTGCAATCCTGGCTGCAGCGGATGGAGGAAATTGCCGACGATACGCTTGGCACGTTGATCGACAGCTTCGTCGCGTCGGCCAAGGGGGCCGATGACCTGCATCAGTTGGCACGGGACCTGCGACGGCTGCGGGTGCTGCGCAACCTGCTGTGTCATGCGTCGTGGCGACCCGGCGACCGGCCCGGCATGTGGCATCCGACCTTCATCAACACCCGGGGCGAACGTCATCCCGACGACATGGGCGCCGATGACATCACGGCGATCCGCGACGACACGCTGTCGGCGGCACGGCGCGTCGTGCGGATCATGCGCGCCACCGGGATCGAGGGCCAGTGGGCCGGGATGGCGGATGTCACGCCCTAGGCCGCATCTGTGACATTTTCAGCGCGCCGGACCCGCCCCATGCGACATGAAGCACCGCCTTCCCCTGTTTCCCGCGTTGCAGAACGGCCCGTCACAGGCTAACACCCGCGAAATCAAAGACGAGAGGCACTCATGTCGTCCCCCCTCCGCCTTGGCATCGCCGGGCTTGGCACCGTCGGGATCGGTGTCGTCAAGATCATTCAGAAACACGCCGATCTGCTGGCCAAGCGGTCCGGCCGCCAGGTCAGCATCACCGCTGTTTCGGCCCGCGACCGAATGAAGAACCGCGATGCGGATCTGTCCGGCTATCGTTGGGAAAGCGATCCGATGACGGTGGCGACGGCCGACGATGTCGATGTCTATGTCGAACTGGTCGGTGGCGATGCCGGCGTGGCCCGCGACACGATCGAGGCCGCGCTGCGGTCCGGCAAGGATGTCGTCACCGCCAACAAGGCATTGCTGGCGATGCACGGTCAGCACCTGGCGCAACTGGCCGAGAGCCTGGGCCGTGTCATCCGTTTCGAGGCGGCGGTGGCAGGCGGCATCCCCGTCATCAAGACGATGACCGAATCCATGGCCGGGAACCAGATCAACCGGGTGATGGGCGTCATGAACGGCACCTGCAACTATATCCTGACGCGCATGGAAAGCGCCGGCCTGCCCTATGAGGCCGTTTTCGAGGAAGCCCGCCAACTGGGCTATCTCGAGGCTGATCCCAACCTGGATGTCGGCGGGATTGATGCGGGCCACAAGCTGGCGATTTTGTCCTCGATCGCCTTCGGGACCCAGGTCAGCTTTGGCGATGTCGAGCTGGAGGGGATCGAGCGCATCAGCATCGACGACATCCGCCGCGCGTCGGACATGGGATACCGCATCAAGCTGCTGGGCATCGCGCAGATGACCGCGCGCGGCCTGGAACAGCGCATGTCGCCCTGTCTGGTGCCCGCCGACAGCCCGCTTGGCCAATTGGTCGGCGGCACGAACATGGTCGTCATCGAGGGCGACGCCGTGGGTCAGATCGTCCTGCGCGGTGCGGGCGCGGGCGAAGGTCCGACCGCCAGCGCCGTCCTGTCGGACATTGTGGAAATCGCGCGCGGCGTGCGCCTGCCGGTCTTCGGCCAGCCTGCCAGCGACCTCAAGGCGGCCCAGCCCGCCCGGACGGCCATTCCCGCGGCCTATTACATCCGGTTGGAATTGCAGGACAAACCGGGCGCATTGGCAAAGGTGGCGACGGTCCTGGGCGATGCCGGGATCTCGATCGACCGGATGCGTCAATATGGCCAGCACAGCCCGGCCAGCGTGCCCGTGCTGGTCGTCACCCACAAGACCACCCCCGAGGCGATCGATTTCGCCATCGAAGCCCTGCCCCGCACCGGCGTACTGGTCAGCGACCCCGTCGAATTGCGGATCGAGGAAGTCTGAGCAAAGCCGGGGGCCTTCTCGGTCCCCCGGCCCCATGCCTCAGCCATGACAGAATCACCGAAGGCACCGCGCCGGTTCAGTTGACGATATTGCCGTCAAAGGCGTGCATCTTGCGGCCCGCAGGCGAAGACGGGCCAGATTTTTTCTTTGCATCCGAAGCTGGTCCCCGATGGGTGGCCAAGGTCGCCCGTCACGGGCGATCCCGCTGACAGGCTTGAAAAAAGTGCAGACATATCGATGCGGGGTCGGGACATGGCCAGGTTTCCCGCGATCTTGGTCAATAAAACCTTAACGAACATGTCGTGGCATTGCCGTTTTGACGGTCCGATAGGAATGGGCTCAGACAACTCGAACCCGTCGAAAGGCCAAAGAATGAGCATTCCGCTTGCAAACCAGCACCTGACATTGTTCGGCATCCGCCCTGCCGCAGCGGGGGATCTGACGGCAGATCAGCGAAACATCTTCCAACGTCCGATCACCGTCGCCACCGAAGGAGTCCCTGAAATCGGCCAAGGTCAGACCTCGGGCGAGATGACGGGCGAGACGTCGTCGGAATGGCTGCGGAAGGCGGAAAGCTATCGCAGCGGGGCGGCGGCAAGCCAGCAAGCCGCAGATGCGGTCGCACCGACCGAAACCCGACCGGAACCGGAGGCGGCGCGGCCCGAAACGACGGCGCAGCCCGAGCCGGCCCCGCAACCTGAACCGACCGCACGGACCGAAGAGCCAGCCAAAGCCGCGGACAAGGCTGAACCCGAACCCCCACGGCGCGGTGGACTGCTGGGTGGGTTCTGGCGCGACTGATGATCAAAAGAAAAGGGGGCCGCAACCGCGTCCCCCTTTGGCGTGGCGATACGCCCGTCTTAGTGCTTGGCCGCCTCCAGCGCCGCGACGCCGGGAAGGGTCTTGCCCTCCATCCATTCCAGGAAAGCGCCACCGGCGGTCGAAATGAAGGTGAAGTCCTGCGACGCACCCGCCTTGTTCAGCGCGGCGACCGTATCCCCACCACCGGCGACGGACACCAGCTGGCCATTGCGCGTCAGTTCGGCGGCAACCTGGGCTGCGGCATTGGTTGCGGCGTCGAAGGGCTCGATCTCGAAGG
Organism: Paracoccus sp. SM22M-07; assembly: GCF_001887735.1. Lineage (NCBI taxonomy): Bacteria > Pseudomonadati > Pseudomonadota > Alphaproteobacteria > Rhodobacterales > Paracoccaceae > Paracoccus > Paracoccus sp. SM22M-07. The sequence continues at coordinate 15,893 of NZ_JPKW01000003.1, read as the reverse complement.
CGCCAAGCGGGCCGTTCCAGATCAGCGTCTTGCAGGCGGTCATCGCCTCGCGCAGGGCATCGACGGTCTGCGGACCGGCATCCAGGATCATGGCGTCGGCAGGGCATTCCGCGACGGGCAGAGTCTGGCTCTCGGCGCCGGCCTTGAATTCGCGCGCTACGACGATGTCGACCGGCAGGTGGATCTTGCAGCCGGTCTGCTCGGCCTTTTCCAGGATCGACCGTGCGGTGTCGGCCATGTCGCGTTCGGCCAGGGATTTGCCGACCTCGACGCCTTGGGCGACCAGGAAGGTGTTGGCCATGCCGCCGCCGATGACCAGGTGATCCACCTTGGCAACCAGGTTCGTCAGCAGGTCCAGCTTGGACGAGACCTTGGCGCCGCCGACGACCGCCATCACGGGACGTTGCGGATCGCCCAGGGCCGCTTCCAGCGCCAGCAGCTCGGCCTCCATCAGGCGGCCGGCGGCGGCGTTCAGCAGCCGTGCCAGCCCTTCGGTCGAGGCATGGGCGCGATGCGACGCGGAAAACGCATCGTTCACATAGACCCCGCCAAGGGCCGCCAGCGACGCGGCAAAGGTGGCGTCATTGGCTTCCTCACCCTCGTGGAAACGGGTGTTCTCCAGCAGCGCGATCTGGCCCGGCTCCAGGGCTGCGACAACGCGCTTGGCAGGACCGCCGATGCAGTCATCGGCAAAGACGACGGGCTGACCAAGCGCCGCTTCCAGCGCGGGCACGATCTGCTTGAGGCTCATGGCGTCGACCCGCTTGCCCTTGGGGCGATCGAAATGGGCCAGCAGGACGGGTATGCCGCCCCTGGCCTGGATGTCCTTGACGGTCGGGATGATCTTGTCGATGCGCGTGGTATCGGTCACCTGGCCGTTTTCCACCGGCACGTTCACGTCGACGCGCGTCAGGACGACCTTTCCTTCCAGATCCATGTCGTCGAGCGTGTTGAACTTGGGCATGAGACGTCCTTTCGGGCTGTGCGCGTTGTCTTGGCTTGTCCCCGATGGCGCGCGCGACGTCAACTGCGGGGATGTTCCGGCCTGCGCATCTTCCCGCCTGTGACGGCGCGCGGCGGACCCGTCACGGTTTCGCGCGTTGCCCTTGGGGCGGACAATGCCTAGATCAGGGGTCGAACATGCCAAAGGAGGGCCTTATGGCCGATTACAAAGACCCCGAGAATACCATCATCATCACGCTGAAGGACGGCCCCGTCGTCATCGAGCTGCTGAACGATGTCGCCCCCAAGCATGCCGAACGGATGAAGGAACTGGCCCGCGCCGGTGCCTATGACAATGTCGCGTTCCACCGCGTCATCGAAGGCTTCATGGCCCAGACCGGCGACGTCCAGAACGCCAACATGGAAAAGGACTACAACCCCGGTCGCGCAGGCACCGGCGGTTCGGACAAGCCCGACCTTCCGGCTGAATTTTCCAAGCTGCCCCATGACCGCGGCACGATCGGCGCGGCGCGTTCGGCCAACCCCAACAGCGCCAACAGCCAGTTCTTCATCAACTTCAACGACAACCACTTCCTGAACGGTCAGTACACGGTCTATGGCCGCGTGATTTCCGGGATGGAGCATGTCGACAAGATCCAGCGCGGCGAGCCGCCGGTGAACCCCGACCGCATGATCTCGGTCAAGGTGGCTGCCGATGCGTAACCTGGCCCTCATCCCCGCATTCATCGCGCTTGGTGCCGGATCGGCGCTGGCGCAGGCCGCCAACCCGCAGGTCGAGGATACCGACGGCCCGAACATGGTCATCGAGGTCGCCGATGCGGCCGGCGAATCCAAGGGCACCATCGTCCTGGACCTGCGCGAGGACCTGGCCCCGAACCACGTCGCCCGCCTGGTCGAACTGACCAAGGAAGGTGCCTATGACGGCGTCGTCTTCCACCGGGTGATCGACGGCTTCATGGCCCAGACCGGGGACGTCCAGAACGGCAAGCAGGGCGGCGACACCGCGCAGGCCGGCATGGGCGGCTCCGACAAGCCCGACCTGGAGGCCGAGTTCACCGAGACCGAGTTCGACCGCGGCACCGTCGGCATGGCCCGCGCCATGGACCCCAACAGCGCGAACAGCCAGTTCTTCATCGACCTGGCCCCTGCCCCCTTCCTGAACGGCGAATATACCGTCGTCGGTCAGCTGATCGAAGGCTGGGACGTGCTGGACGCCATCAAGAAGGGCGACAGCGCCGCCAATGGTGCGGTGTCCGAACCCGACTACATGATGACCGTCACCATTGCCGAAGAAGAAGGCGAAGACGCCTGATCCGACAGGAAAAGGGGGCCTTTGCCCCCTTTTTCGCACTTGCGGCACAGCCGTGGCGGGGCCATGCTGCTGCGCAATGAACAAGCTTGAACTCTCGGAGGCGACGTTGATCACCCCATCGGGGCGGATCGATCGCGAACGCCATGGCTGGCGGGCGAAATGCCTGCAACGGCTGGTGCGCATGGACCTGCCCGTGCCGCGCAGCTTTGCCATCTGCTGCAACACCGTGCGCCTGATCGCCCAAGGCCGCAGCATCGGCTGCGAGGTGCTGCAGGACATTCTCTCGGGCAGCGGGCTGGTCAGCGTGCGCCCCTCGGCGGTGATGCCAGAATGGGGCGGGCCGGGAACCGTGCTGAATGTCGGCATCAACGATGCGCTGCACAAGACCCTGGTCGACCGGATCGGACAGGCCAATGCCGATGCGGTCTATCTGTCCTTCGTGCAAAGCTATGCGATCCATATCGCGCGGCTGGACCCCGACATGTTCACCCAGGATGGCCCCGACGCCCTTGCACAGGCCCTGCGCAGCTATCACGATGAGATGGACGCCCCCTTCCCCCAGGACCCGGCCGAACAGCTGTCACAGGTTCTGCGGTCCATGGCGCGTGCCTGGGACGGCCCTACGGCGCGGCTGCTGCGCCAGGCCAAGGGTGCGCCCGCCGATGCGCCCCTGGGGTTGGTGGTGCAGGAAATGGCGCTGGCATTGGGACCGGGGCTGTGTGGGTCGGGATCGATCCAGTTCATCGACCCGGTGACGGGCACGCCGCGCGTCACGGGTCGTTTCCGCGGCCAGCATCACGGTCGCGCCATCGGCGAGGGCGCCGAAACGCTGTACCTGACCAAGGATGATCGCGGCCCGGCGCTGGAAGATACCGCGCCCGACCTTTTCGCCACGCTGTGCGAATTCGGCGCCGCCTGCCGCAAACGCCTGCGCGAGGAGATGCAGATCGAATTCGTGGTGACCGGCGGCCAAATTTCGGTCATCGATGCGGTGCGCGTGGCCCGCGGATCGCGGGCGGGCGTGCGGATCGCGGTCAGCCTGGCCCGCGACGGCATCATCCCCCATGACGAGGCGCTGATGCGGGTCGAACCCCGTGCCCTGGCCGACCTGCTGCACCACCAGGTGGACCCGCGCGCGCCCCGCGACCAGATTGCACGCGGCATCGATGCCAGCCCCGGCGCGGCTACCGGCAACCTGGTGTTTTCGGCCACTGCGGCGCAGGCCGCCAATGCGCGCGGCGACGCCTGCATCCTGGTTCGGCGCGAAACCGGCCCCGAGGATATCCGCGGCATGCATGCCTCGGTCGCGGTGCTGACGGAACGTGGCGGCACGACCAGCCATGCGGCGGTGATCGCCCGCGGGCTGGGTCTGCCCTGCATCGTCGGTGCGAACGGCATCGTTATCGACGCCCGCAACCGCACCCTGCGCGCCGGCGACCGCGTGCTGAAGGAAGGCGATGTCATCACCATCGACGGCAGTTCGGGCGAGGTGCTGGCGGGCAGTGCCGTGCTGCTGCCCCCGGCGCTGGACGATGCCTTCACCCAGCTGATGGACTGGGCCGCGCAGGCGGGGGGCCTCAAGGTTCGCGCCAACGCCGACACACCCGAGGACGCCAAGACCGCGCGCCGCTTTCAGGCCCAGGGCATCGGGCTGTGCCGGACCGAACACATGTTCTTCGATGCCGACCGCCTGCCCGCCATGCGCGAGATGATCTTTGCCGACACGCCCGAAGACCGCCGTCTGTCGCTGGATCGCATCCTGCCGATGCAGCGCAAGGATTTCAGCAGCCTGTTCGAGATCATGGCCGGCCTGCCCGTCACCATCCGCCTGTTCGACCCGCCGCTGCACGAATTCCTGCCCCATGAACGCGAAGGCATGCGCGAACTGGCGGAATCGCTGGACCTGCCGCTGTCGGACGTCATCCGCCGCGTCGAGGCCCTGACCGAGTTCAATCCCATGCTGGGCATGCGCGGCGTCCGCCTGGGGATCACCGTCCCCGAGATCTATGACATGCAAGCCCGTGCCATCTTCGAGGCGACGGTCGACGCCAGCCGCAAGGGCGACCCCGTCGTCCCCGAAATCATGATCCCGCTGGTCAGCGCCATGCGCGAGGTCGAACTGGTCAAGACCCGCATCGACGCCGTCGCCGCCGCCGTGCGCAACGAACGGCGCGTCGATTTCACCTATCGGCTTGGCGTCATGGTCGAAACGCCCCGCGCGGCGCTGCGGGCGGGGGACATCGCCGCCCATTCGGCCTTCCTGTCCTTCGGCACGAACGACCTGACGCAGATGACCTATGGCCTGTCGCGCGACGATGCGGGGCGGTTCATGGGCACCTATGTCGGTCAGGGCGTCTATGCCGAGGACCCGTTCCACGTCCTGGACGAAGACGGCGTCGGAGAGCTGATCCTGACGGGTGTCCAGCGCGCGCGCCGGCAGTCGCCGGGGATCACCATCTCGGTCTGCGGGGAACATGGGGGCAACCCGGAATCCATCGCCTTCTGCCATGATGCGGGCGTCGATTACGTGTCCTGTTCACCGTTCCGCGTTCCGGTGGCCCGTCTGGCCGCCGCCCAATCCGCCATCCGCAGCCGGAAAACGCGCGAATCCCATTGATTCTTCAACCTTTAGTTGCGACCCCAAGCCCCGCCTTTCAGGGGTGCTTTTGGCCGTTTGTGCCAATTCCCGCCGGAAGCTGAACATTCTGGCGGCGGATTCATGCCCAAAACGGTCCTGAAGGGGCCGGTTCCCCATCTCACGGGCTTGTGGGATAGCGCCCGGCATCAGGAAAATCCTAATCACTGCGTCAGACCGCGCGTCCGCTTCAGTCTGCCCTGAAGACCGCGCCTTAACGCCCTCTCAACGGGTTCCTGATATAGGACTATCCATGCCCATGCTGCTGTCACGGCTGGCGCACGTCTGCTTATGTGCCGCCACTGCCATACCCCTCATCGCGACAAGCGCCTCTGCCGGTGGCAGCGGATCGCTTTTCACCTCGGAAGCCGGGCTTTTCGGCTCGTTGCAGGCAGCGGCGAACATGCCGCGTCCTACGCCGCTTCTATACACGGATGCCGACCCTGTGGAAGTGCAAATTTCGCCCGATGAACCTGCTGCCCAGCTTCATCTTGCCAGCGCTAACACACGGTATTCAAAGGAAGATCTGAGCTGCTTGGCCGAGGCCCTCTATCACGAGGCCCGCGGCGAGGGTGCACAGGGACAGCGCGCGGTCGCGGAGGTGATTCTGAACCGTGTCGACAGCCGCTCTTTCCCGACCAGCGTCTGCGGCGTCATCAACCAGCCCAGCCAGTTCAGCTATACGATCGGCGGTCGCAAACCGATCCGCAACAAGGCCGCCTATCTGCGCGCCGTGGACATCGCGCAGGACGCCTTGTCGGGGGCACCGCGCCAGTTGACCGGTGGCGCCACCTATTTCCACACACCCGCCGTTCGCCCGGCCTGGTCGCGCCGCTTCCAGAAGACCGTCCAGATCGGCCGCCACATCTTCTATCGCACCGGCCAGCGGATCGCGTCGAACTGATTGGTGGGGCTTGTCGAACCGCGCGATTTCCTGTGAATGGCGGTCATGGAACAAGCTGACCGTATCTTTCTGCGCGACCACGTGCTTTCCGCCGAAATCGGCGCCTTCCAGTCCGAACGCGGGCTGGATCAGCGGTTGCGGTTCAACATCACAGTCGATCTGCGCGACAGCGTCGCGGGCACGGATGACCATGTCGATCACATCCTGTCCTATGACGTGCTGACGCAGGCTGTCACGACCGCGCTGGCCGACCAGCGTTATAACCTGGTCGAGACCCTGGCCGAAAAGATCGCCGCCGAGGTCCTGGCCCATCCCCGCGCCGCCCAGGTGGATGTGACGGTGGAAAAGCTGGATCGCGGGCCCGGTGCGCTTGGCGTGTCGATCACGCGCAAGGCGGGCCGTCTGGCGGCGACGGGCGTCGCGGTCGAACCCGCCATCCTGGTCCATGGCCCTGAGGCGCCCCTGCCCCAGGATGGCGTCATCATCGTTCCGTCCGCACCGGGCCTGCCCCTGCCAAAGGGCGGCGATCAGCGGCGCATCGCCCTCTTGGCGATGGACCAGGCAGCCTGGGCGCTGGCCGGCCTGCTGGACCTGGAGGTCGCCGAGACCCGGACCGAGTTGGATGCCGCCGCGCTGTCGGGCCAACAGGTGGTCTGGGCACCAAGCCGCCTTGCCGCCGATGATGCCGCGGCCGGCCAGACCAGCGAAAGCCTTGGGCTGTGGTTGGCCCGGCGCCTTCAGGCCGGATCGATCACCTTCGCCCTGCCGGGCGACGCCCCCCTTCCCGTTCCGGACGGGGATTTCCCTGGCAGGATCGGTCGCGTTGCGGTGCCATGAGAACCACCCCCATGACCGAAGATCACGCCTATTACCGCCCCATTCCCCAGGCCGAAGGAGGCCGCTGGCCATTGGCGGGCGGGTGGACCGGTTTTACCCTGCTGGAACGCCTTGAGCGCGGCAAGCCGCCCCAGGTGGTGGCCGAGGCCCCCGATGCCGTCATGCGCGCCTTGACCAGCCCGCGTCCAGAAATCACGGGGCTGACCATGGATCGCCCGCGCCTGATGGGCATCGTCAACGCCACGCCCGACAGCTTTTCCGACGGCGGCAGCTATGACGCCATCGCCCAAGCCCAAGCTCTGATCCGGGACGGCGCCGATATCCTGGACATCGGCGGCGAATCGACCCGCCCCGGCGCCTCCGAGGTGCCGGTGGCCGAAGAAACCGCCCGTATCCTGCCCGCCATCGCCGCGATGGCGGGGCTGGTTCCGGTTTCGGTCGACACCCGCAAGGCTGTGGTCGCCAGGGCGGCGTTGCAGGCCGGGGCGGCGATGGTCAATGACGTGTCGGGCTTTGATTTCGATGCCGATCTGCCCGGCGTCGTGGCCCAGAGCGGCCTGCCCGTCTGCCTGATGCATGCCCAGGGCCTGCCGCAGGACATGCAGGATGATCCGCGCTATGACGATGTGGTTCTGGACGTCTATGATGCGCTGCGGGACCGGATCGGGCGTGCCGTCGCGGCAGGAATTCGCGCAGACCGGATCGTGATCGATCCGGGCATCGGATTCGGCAAGACACAGGCGCATAATCTGGCGATCCTGCGGCGGATATCGCTGTATCACGGGCTGGGCTGTCCGATCCTTCTGGGCGTGTCGCGCAAGCGGTTCATCGGCCAGATCGGTGGCGCAGACACACCGCGGGACCGGGTGCCCGGCACGCTGGCTCTGACGCTGGCGGCTGTCGCGCAGGGCATCCAGATCCACCGCGTGCACGATGTCGCGGAACACGCACAAGGGCTGCGCCTGATCGCCGCCCTCAACGAGAACGGAAGGACGGGGACATGAGCAGGAAGTTTTTCGGAACCGACGGGGTGCGCGGACGCGCCAACACCTATCCCATGACCGCCGAGATGGCGCTGCGCCTTGGTGCCGCCGCGGGGCGGTATTTCCGCCGCGACGGTCGCAACCGGCACCGGGTGGTGATCGGCAAGGACACGCGGCTGTCGGGTTATATGCTGGAAAACGCGCTGACGGCGGGGCTGACCAGCACTGGCATGAACGTGCTGCTGCTGGGGCCGGTGCCGACGCCCGCGGTGGGGTTCCTGACGCGGTCGATGCGGGCCGATCTGGGGATCATGATCTCGGCCAGCCACAACCCGGCCGAGGATAACGGCATCAAGTTCTTCGGCCCCGACGGCTTCAAGCTGTCGGACGAGGCCGAGGCCGAGATCGAGGCCATCGTCGGCGGCGAGATCGAACCCGCCCAGCCCCGCAATATCGGTCGCGCCAAGCGTATCGACGACGGGCGCGGGCGCTACATGGAATATGCCAAGACCACCCTTCCCTCGGGTCTGCGACTGGACGGGCTGAAGGTGGTGCTGGATTGCGCGCATGGCGCGGCATATCGCGCAGCGCCGGACGTCCTGTGGGAACTGGGCGCGGACGTCATCCCACTTGGGGTCAAGCCCGATGGTTTCAACATCAATAACGGCGTCGGCAGCACCCACCCCGAGGCCTGCGCCGCCGCCGTGCGCGACCATGGCGCGCATCTGGGGATCAGCCTGGACGGCGATGCCGACCGCGTGGTGATCGTCGATCAGAACGGCAAGGTGGCCGATGGCGACCAGATCATGGCGCTGCTGGCGGCGCGTTGGGCCGAACAGGGTCGTCTGGCCGGCGGGGCGCTGGTCGCGACCGTCATGTCGAACCTGGGGCTGGAACATTTCCTGCAGGCCCGCAACCTGCGGCTGGAACGCACGCAGGTGGGCGACCGCTATGTGGTCGAACGCATGCGCGAAGGCGGTTTCAACCTGGGCGGCGAACAGTCGGGCCATATCGTCATGACCGACTATGCCACCACGGGCGACGGCCTGGTCGCGGCGATGCAGGTGCTGGCGGCCATGGCCGAAACCGGCCAGCCCGCAAGCGAGCTGGTGTCCCAGTTCCAGCCGGTGCCGCAGTTGCTGAAGAACGTCCGCTATGCTCAGGGCGCCGATCCGCTGGCCCAGGAAACCGTTCGCAAGGTCATCGCGGATGCCGAGGCGCGTCTGGCGGGTTCGGGGCGCGTCCTGATCCGCAAATCGGGCACCGAACCCCTGATCCGGGTCATGGCCGAGGCCGAGGACGAGACCACCCTGCACGAGGTCGTGGACGGCATCGTCGCGGCGGTCGAGATCGCGGCCTGACCCCTCAGGGACAATCCGTGACCGGGTCGTAATCGTAAAGCCAGTCAAAGCGTCCCGGCATCAGCCGGGGCGCGAAACGATCCGCCATCCGCAGCACGCCATGCGCCACCCGCCGCTTGGCCCCTTGCAGGTGATAGTTGCGGGCGTTGTCATTGGCCGTCTGAACGATGCGCGTCACGCGCGGCTGCCTGACCGCCTGATATCGTGCCAAGGCCGCCCGCGTGTCGGGGTCGGCGTCAAGACAGGCCGCGACGGTCCAGGCATCCTCGATCGCCATGCCGGCCCCCTGCGCCAGAAAGGGCAAGGTCGGATGGGCCGCATCGCCCAGCAGCGCTAGGCGGTCATCATGCCAACGTGCCGCGACCGGGTGGCGGAACAGCCCCCATATCGACACGTCTTCGACCTGTTCCAGCCAGCCCGAAACGGGGCTGCCGAATGCGGCAAAGGCCGCGCGCAGGTTGTCAGGGTCGTCCGCATGGGACCATCCCTCATCCTGCCAGTCGCGGCGTTCGACGACGGCGACGATGTTGCGCAGCCCATGCGCCAGCGGATAGCTGACCAGATGCCGCCCCGGCCCCATGAAGACCTGGGCGATGGCGGGGCCAGCGCCCGCATCGGGAATGGTGGCGCGCCATGCGCTCTGGCCCGTGAAGAACGGCACCTGCTGGCCATTCAGCAGCTGACGCATGGGGCTTTTCAGACCATCGGCGGCAATGACCAGACCGTCAGGCGGCGACTGGACGCGCTGATCCAGCCGGATCGTGACGCCCGCCTGGCGGGCAGCCTGTTCCAGAACCTGGATCAGGCGGGGACGATGGATGACCAGGAAACGCGCCTGGGGTCGGTGGCGCAGCAGATCCATGCGCAGCACCGGCTGCCCGCGCTGATCGTGCAGATGCACGCCCGTGTTGCGCAGTGCCTGCGTTTCCAGTGCCGGGGCCAGCCCCAACGCATCCAGCACCCGCACCGCATTGGCCGAGATCTGGATGCCCGCGCCCACGTCGGACAGCTGCGGGGCCTGTTCCAGCACGGTGACCTCGGCGCCACGACGGGCCAGCGCGATGGCCGCCGTCAATCCCCCGATGCCCGCGCCGATGACGCTGACGCGCCGGCCCTGCAATGCATTGGTCATTCCCGGCCCCCTGTCATGAAAAACCCCGCTGATGACCGGCATCGGCGGGGCGATAGATGCGCTGCGGCGCGACCTCAGTCGTCGCGATGCACGCGTTCCTTGCGCTCGTGACGCTCCTGCGCCTCCAGCGTCATGGTCGCGATGGGGCGGGCGTCAAGACGGCGCAGGCTGATCGGTTCGCCGGTCATGTCGCAATATCCGTATTCACCGGTTTCGATACGGCGCAGGGCCGCGTCGATCTTGCTGACCAGCTTGCGCTGACGGTCGCGCGTGCGCAATTCCAGCGCGCGATCGGTCTCCTCGCTGGCGCGGTCGGCCAAGTCGGGCACGCTGCGGGCGCTGTCTTGCAGCCCCTCCAGCGTTTCGGCCGAAAGATCCTGCAATTCCTGCTTCCAGGCTTCAAGCTTGCGACGGAAATATTCGAGCTGAAGCTCGTTCATGAACGGCTCGTCCTCGGCGGGGCGATAATCCTTGGGAAGGAAGGTCTGGGCTTTCATTACGTCCTCCGGCGGCGCCGGGCGGAGCAAAAATTACCGGCACCTTGCGCGCCCCATTAAAGTATGACTGCCTGCTTGTCACTATGTTTGCGTGGTCTAATTCGATGCATGGGACATGCGGCGGTCCTCCGTCAGGCAAATTCGGCCAAGCAGTTCACCAAAAAGGAGAGTCTTGATGCAATTCACCGGGACAGATCGATATGTCGCCCCCCCGGATCTGGCGGTCGCCGTCAATGCGGCCGTCACCCTTGAACGCCCGCTGCTGGTCAAGGGCGAACCCGGAACCGGCAAGACCGAACTGGCCCGGCAGGTCGCGGCCAGCCTGGGCATGCCGATCATCGAATGGCACGTGAAATCAACGACCAAGGCGCAGCAGGGCCTTTACGAATACGATGCCGTCAGCCGCCTGCGCGACAGCCAACTGGGCGATGCGCGGGTGAACGACGTCGCGAACTATATCCGCAAGGGCAAGCTGTGGCAGGCCTTCGAGGCACCGTCGCGTGTCGTCCTGTTGATCGACGAGGTGGACAAGGCCGATATCGAATTTCCAAACGACCTGTTGCAGGAATTGGACCGGATGGAGTTTCACGTTTACGAAATCGGCCAGACGATCCGCGCGGCGCAAAGGCCGGTCGTGATCATTACCTCGAACAATGAAAAGGAATTGCCCGACGCATTTCTGCGCCGCTGCTTTTTCCATTATATCCGTTTTCCCGATGCCGAAACGCTGAAGGCCATCGTGAACGTCCATTACCCGGATCTGAAACCCCGGCTGCTGGACGAGGCGCTGTCGCAATTCGTCGAACTGCGCCAGGTGCCGGGGATGAAGAAGAAACCCTCGACCAGCGAATTTCTGGATTGGTTGAAGCTGATCCTGGCCGAAGACCTGGCCCCCGAAGACCTGAAGCGCGACCCCGCCACGATGCTGCCCCGCCTGCATGGCGCGTTGCTGAAGAACGAACAGGATGTCGCCTTGTTCGAAAAGCTGGCCTTCATGGCCCGCAGGCAGCGCTGAGCTTTGCCGTTGCGGCGCGGGCCCTGCCCCGCCTAGGCTGGCGCCGCAACCAAACGGAGGGGGTTTCATGACACAGGGCTTCGACACGACGGCCATTCACGCAGGCGCGGCCGCCGATCCGGCCACCGGCGCAAGGCAGGTGCCGATCTATCAGACCACGGCCTATGCGTTCCGCGATGCCGATCACGCGGCGGCATTGTTCAACCTGCAAGAGGTCGGCTATATCTATTCCCGCCTGACGAACCCCACGGTCTCGGCGCTGCAATCGCGCATCGCGGCGCTGGAGGGTAGCGCGGGGGCGGTCTGCTGTTCGTCGGGGCACGCGGCCCAGATCCTGGCGCTGTTTCCGCTGATGGAACCGGGGCGCAACATCGTCGCCTCGACCCGGCTTTATGGCGGCACGGTCACCCAGTTCAGCCAGACGATCCGCCGCTTTGGCTGGTCGGCGAAATTCGTCGATCTGGACGATCCGCAGGCGCTGCGCGATGCCATCGACGACGACACCCGCGCGATCTTTTGCGAATCGATCAGCAATCCGGGCGGCTATGTGACGGACATTCCCGCAGTCGCGGCCATCGCCGATGATGCGGGCATCCCGCTGATCGTGGACAACACCCTGGCCACCCCCTATCTGTGCCGACCCATCGAGATGGGCGCGACGCTGGTCGTCCACAGCCTGACCAAATACATGACCGGCAACGGCACCGTCACCGGCGGCGTGGTGGTCGACAGCGGCAGGTTCGACTGGTCCGCCAGCGACAAGTTCCCCAGCCTGTCGGCCCCCGAACCCGCCTATCACGGGCTTCAGTTCCACAAGACCTTCGGCAACTTGGCCTTCACCTTCCACGGCATCGCCATCGGCCTGCGCGACCTGGGCATGACCATGAACCCGCAGGGCGCCCATTACACGCTGATGGGGATCGAGACGCTTGGCCTGCGCATGCCGCGCCATTGCGAGAACGCGCTGAAGGTCGCGCAATGGCTGGAAGAGGACCCGCGGGTCGTCAAGGTCACCTATGCGGGGCTTGAGAGTTCGCCCTGGAAGGCGACGGCGGACCGGCTCTATCCCAAGGGCGTCGGCGGGCTGTTCACCTTCGAGATCGCGGGCGGTTATCAGGCCGCCGTCAAGCTGGTGGGCGCGCTGGAGCTGTTCAGCCATGTAGCAAACCTGGGTGATGCGCGGTCGCTGGTCATCCATTCGGCCTCGACCACCCATCGCCAACTGACCGAGGATCAGCAGCGCGCCGCAGGGGCCGGCCCCGAGGTCGTGCGCCTGTCCGTCGGCATCGAGGACGTGGCCGACCTGATCGCCGATCTGGACCAGGCGCTGGCCAAGGCGACGGCCTGAAGGCATCGGGGGCCATCGCGGCCCCCGATCAACGTCAATTCGCGGGGGCGTCGGTTTCGGGCAGCGGTTCGACGATGCCGGGCGCGATGGGTTCATCGGGCGCAGGCGCGCCGTCGCCGGGCATCGGCATGTCGTCGCCCTTCTTGCCGTGATGGCCTTTGGGACCCTTCGGTCCTTTGGGCGCGCAGGCGCCGTCGCCCATCAGCGCGTATTCAATATCGACCTGCGACGACATCTCCATCTCTCCGGCCTGCACGGGCACGCTGTCGGCCATCGCGGCCTCCATGCGCATCATCGGACGGGGACCACCGCCGCTGTTCTGGTTGTCGCGGATGGTCAGGACCGGCCCCAGGGTCAGCCCCGCCGCCTCGGCCAGAACCTCGGCCTTGCGGCGCGCGTCGGCGACGGCCTGCTTGCGGGCGTCATCCTGCGCGTCCGCGCCGTCTTCGCGGGCGAAGACGATGCCGTTGATCTCATTCGCGCCGGCGCTGACGATGGCGTCCAGAACCTCGCCCAAGCGGGCCAGATCGGTCACGCGGACGCTGACCATGTTGCTGGCCTGGTAACCGGTGACGGTCGGGGCACGATCCTCGCCGTATTCCATCATCGGGTTCAGGTTCAGCCCCGAGGTCTGGATCTGGGCCTGATCGATCCCTGCATCGGTCAGCGCCTTGATGACCGCCGCCTGCTGATCCGAATTCTGGTCCATCGCCGTCTTGGCGCTGTCACCCTGCGTCGTGACGCCAAGCTGCACCGTCGCCATGTCGGGGGCGATGCGCGCCAGCCCGTCACCCGTCACCGACAGGCGGGATATCTGGGCACCGGGCCCGCATTGCATACCGGGGCCCGCGGCCAGTGCCGGGCCAGAGATCAGGCCGCATGCGGCCACGCCAAGGGCCAGCATGCGGGCCTTGGAAAATTGCAGGGACGGCGTCATGGAAGATCCTCCTTGATCGTTTCATTCCATGCAACATTCATGCACCCGGGCCGCGGTCATGCCTAGGCCGCTTGGCGTCGAAACCGGTCACAGTTCTGCCAGTTCTTCTTTCAACGTTCTACAATTTGCGGTAGTGATGGTTAAGGTCAACGACATCATGCGGCTTAAAATGCATGATGCAAATCGAGCAGCGAACCATACAGATGAACCAGCATGCCGCGCCCCCCGAATTTGCCATGAGCTTCACCCAGGAAGCCGTCCAGCTGGAGCGTCGAGAGGGGCCGGAATGGCGCCCCCTGGGACAGGCCCGGTTTTCGGGCGACGATCTGACCGCAGCCCTGATCGCCATGCGCGACCAGGCAGGCGGCGGCGGGGGCGAACTGGACACGGTTCTGGTCATCCCCGACGATCAGGTGCTCTACACCACGCTGACGGTGCCCTTCGGATCGGACACTCCGGCCACCATCGCCCGCACGCTGGAGGCATCGACACCCTACAAGGCGCAGGATCTGGTCTTTGACTGGTGCCCCGCGACCAATGGTGACATCGAAACCCTGCGCGTGGCCGCCGTCGCCCGCCGCACCCTGCACGAGGCCGAGGATTTCGCCCGCGCCCAAGGGTTCCGCCCTTCGGGTTTCCAGGCACGACCGGGTGACGACCGCTTTGACGGCCAGCCCGATTTCGGCACATCGCGCCTGGCGCAGGAACAGTTCGACCGCAGGCCCTTCAGCGACCCCGACCTGGTCCATGCCCGCGTCACCGCGCCCTTCATCGAACCCGCGACCATCAATGGTCCGGATGACGGGGATATCGGCGACGACGCCGTAGAAGTCACCGTCACGCGCATCACGCCCCATGTCGACGCGCCGGTGACACCCTCCAAGCCCGCCAGCGCGCGCACGCCGCTGGTCGCGACACCCCCTGCCGCTGCCGAAGGCGGTGCCGCGGTGATCCGCCACGGCCAGACGGCGCCCCTGACGGCCAAGCGCCTGTCGCCCCGGGCCGAGGCTGTGCACAACCGCGCGGCCGCCGCCCGTGCAAACCGCCAGGCGGACGCCTCGGCAGGTGCTGCGACGGGCGCCGTGGCCGGGCTGCGCAAGCTGGACCCGACCCGCCTGCCGGTGATGGTCGGCGGGCTGGCGGTTGCCGTGGTGCTGGGCCTGGTGGTCTTTGGCGGCGATTCACAACCCACGATCGAGGCCGATCCTGCGCCGCAGCAGACCGTCGCGGTTGAACCGGCCCCCGCGGCACCCCAGGAAGCGGCTGCCCCCGCGGCCCAACTGCCCGCCCAGGTTGAGCCGCAGGATCCGGCCGAGCCTGTTCCGACCAATGCATTGCCGCCGATCGAAATGCCCGCTCCGGTCGGGGAAGGCATCGTTCGCGACGCGTCCGACACCCCCGAAGCACGTGACGAGGATCCGCTGACCCGCGCGCTGGCCGAGGCCAACGCTGCGGACCCAACGCCCGGCGCGCAGGCCCTGACCGATGCGCAGATCGCCGCGGCGACCCTGCTGCAGCGGCAACCCGCCTTGCCCACCCCGGACGCCGGACAGCCGGTCAGCGAGACGCCCCTGGTCGAACGGCCGGGCCAACCGCAGACCGTCGGGGCCGAAATGCCGCCGGCGAACGCGCAGACTGCGCCATCGAATAGCGCGGATGCGCAGCCTGCCGCCCCTGCGACGCCTTCCGCAGAGGCCGAAGCCCCGGCGCCCCGTCCGCAATCGGCGCCTGCCGCCACCGCGATCAGCCGTGCCGTTAACCTGCAAAGCTCGGCCCGTCCGCCGCGCACGACGCCGGCGCGCGCGTCCACCCCTGCGGCCCCCGAGGCACGTCCAAGCGTCCCGTCGAACCCGCTGCCCTTCGAAGACAGCGCCAGAACGCCGACGCCGCGCGTCGCGGCCAGCCGCCCGCCCGAGCGCCCCGCACGTCCGACCCCGGCCGCCGCGCCAGCCGCCGCGACCCCGGCACC
>NZ_JPKW01000002.1:345223-345422 GCF_001887735.1 Paracoccus sp. SM22M-07 | reverse complement strand
GACGCGGCCGGTCACGACCGTACCACGGCCCGAGATCGAGAACACGTCTTCGATCGGCATCAGGAAGGGCTGGTCCACGGCGCGCTCGGGCGTCGGGATATAGCTGTCGACGGCGGCGATCAGCTCACGGATCGAGTTTTCGCCGATCTCGGGGTCGCGGCCTTCCATGGCAGCAAGGGCCGAACCCTTGATGATCGGA